>NZ_JARGEF010000216.1:0-14069 GCF_033794725.1 Streptomyces sp. ID05-39B
GTTGGGGCGGGGCCCCGCCCCAACACCCCCGGCCGCCGGACGGAAGTAGGCAACCCGGGGGTTTCCGCGCCCCCGGCCTGGTCAGGGATCCGGCGGGGTCCGGCACCCGCGCCTCAGCGAGGGCCTCGTCGCCTGGCCCGGAAGGCAGCGCGGGTGTTGCCTTGCTAGTGGAGGTGCTTCTTGGCGAAGGCCAGTTCCAGCGCTACCTGCTTGATGCGTTCGTCGACCACGAGGGAGCCGTGGCCCGCGTCGTAGCGGTAGACCTCGTGGGGGGCGTCTCTTGCTTCCAGGCGGGTCACGTAGTTGTCGATCTGGCGGATGGGGCAGCGGGGGTCGTTGACTCCGGCCGAGATGTAGACGGGGGCCTTGACCTCGTCGACGTAAGTGAGGGGGGAGGAGGCCCTGAAGCGGTCGGGGACCTCTTCGGGGGTGCCACCCAGGAGGGTGCGGTCCATGGCCTTGAGTGCTTCCATCTCGTCGTCGTAGGCCGCGACGTAGTCGGCGACCGGGACTGCCGCGATGCCCATGGCCCATGCCTCGGGCTGGGTGCCGAGGCCCAGGAGAGTCAGGTAGCCGCCCCAGGAGCCGCCGGTGAGGATGATGCGGTCGGGGTCGGCGAGGCCGGAGGTGACCGCCCACTCGCGGACGGCGGCGATGTCCTCCAGCTCGATCAGACCCACCCGGTGCTTCAGGGCGTCGGTCCAGTCGCGGCCGTAGCCGGTGGAGCCGCGGTAGTTCACACGGACGACCGCGTAGCCGTGGTCGACCCAGGCCGCGGGGCCGGCCGCGAAGGAGTCGCTGTCGTGCCAGGTGGGGCCGCCGTGGATGTCGAAGACGGTGGGGAGCGGGCCGGTCGCGCCCGCCGGTTTCTGGACCAGGGCGTGAATGCGGCCGCCGGGGCCCTCCACCCACACGTCCTCCACCGGCACCGAGCCGGGGGACTTCATGCCGGGCGGGTCCAGGACCGGCTCGCCCGTCGTCGAGCGGACGGTGGGCGGCTCGGCCGCCGAGGACCACAGGTACTCGACGCTGCCGTCGGGGCGGGCCGTCGCACTGGAGACCGTGCCCGGAGGGGTCGGTACGCGCACGAGTTCCCGGCTCGTCAGGTCGTAGCGGAACAGTTCGCCGCGGGCCTCGAAGCTGTGCGAGACAAGGAGCCCGGAGCCGTCCGGGTACCACTCCGCGCCCACGTCGCCCGGCAGGTCGAGGGCCAGGTCGGTCCGCTCGTCCGTCGCCACGTCCCACACCATCGGCTCCCAGCGGCCCCGGCGCTGGTGGCCGATGAGCAGGCGGGTGTCGCCGTCGACGGGGGCGAAGCCCAGGACCTCCAGGCCAAGCTCCCGCGTGCCGCCCTCGGTGTCGTCGAGTTCGGCGACCGTGGAGCCGTCGGGGCGCAGGACGCGCAGCGCGGAGTGCATCGCGTCGCCGTGCTCGGTGTGCTCGATCGCGATGAGCGTGCCGTCGTGGGACAGGTCGCCGACGCCCGCCGACTCGCGGTGGCGGTACAGCTCCACCGGTGCCTCGGCGAACCGCGCGACATGGATGGTCGTACCGTCCTCGTCGGTCGAGCGGCCCACCACCGCCGTACGGCCGTCTCTGCCCAGGGCCAGGCCCGCCGGGTACGAGGGGTCGAGGCCCGGCGTCGCCAGTTCGTCCTCGCCGCCCGCGAAGGGCTGGCGACGCCAGACCCCGAACTCGTCGCCGTCCTTGTCGTCGAACCACCAGATCCAGGCGCCGTCCGGGGAGAGCACGCCGTCCGTCGTGCCGTTGGCCCGGTTCGTCACCTGACGCTGTTCGCCGGTGGACCGGTCCCAGGCATACAGCTCGTACGTCCCTGTCGCGTTCGACACGAACAGGGCGCGGTCCGGAGCGTCCTGCGCCCAGTCGGGCAGTGACACCCGGGGCGCCCTGAAGCGCTTCTCCCAGTCCGGCATCTCCTCGTACCGCTGCGGTGCGGCCGACCCGTTGCTCTCAGTCATGGCCCCATAGTGCCCGCCCCGGCGGACATCGGAGCACCACGGTCTCCAGCCTGTGGACAACCCGGGCCCTGGGGACAACTTCTTCACCCACCCCCGCAGGCCGACTTCCGCGTCCGGCCCCGTACCGTTGTGGGCGTGTACCGGTTTCTGCTGACGCCCCGTTGGTGGGGGATCAACGTCTTCGTCCTGCTGGCCATCCCCTTCTGTGTGTTCATGGGGTCCTGGCAGCTGAGCCGGTTCGAGGCGCGCGTGGACGACCAGCGCACCGCCGAGGCGCAGGCCGACTCGGCCCGTACGGAAACGCCGCGCCCGCTGGCCGAGATGCTGCCCGTGGACAAGGCCACATACGGCAAGCGGGTCACCGCGAGCGGGCGGTACGGCGAGCAGCTGCTCGTCCCGGACCGCGAGCTGGACGGCCGCCAGGGCTTCTATGTGCTGACGCTGCTGCGCACCGACGGCGGCAGAACCCTGCCCGTCGTGCGCGGCTGGCTGCCGGGTACGGCGGATGCCGCCAAGGCCCCGGCCCCGCCGGCCGGCGAGGTCAGCGTCACCGGCGCGCTCCAGGCGTCCGAGACGCCGGGTGACAACGGGGTGAGCGCTCAGGGCGGGCTGCCGCCCGGCCAGACCGGGGCGATCAGCACGGCGTCGCTGGTCAACCTCGTCGACGACGACCTGTACGACGCCTGGGTCACCCTCGGAACCGCCGACGCGGGGATGACGGCGGTGCCCGCGAGCGCGCCGAGCGGAACCGGGCTGGACCTGAAGGCGTTCCAGAACCTCGGCTACACCGGCGAGTGGTTCGTGTTCGCCGGGTTCGTGGTGTTCATGTGGTTCCGGCTGCTGCGCCGCGAGGTCGAGTTCGCGCGGGACGCGGAGCTGGGGATCACCGAGCCGGACGTGCCCACGTCACCCGAGACCGCGTCACCCGAGGTGGGGTCGTCGCCCACAGCCCAGGCCGAAGCCGAAATCGAAGCCGAGGCCGAAACCCCCGCCGCCCCCGAGCCTGCTCAGGACGCCGACGTGGAAGCCAGCACGCCCGTCCGGTAGACCGTCCCGGCGCACGCGTTCGACACCGTCGCGCTCGCGGTCGGCGAGCCGCCGTCCGCCGTGTACGTCACCAGGACACTGCCGTCGACCGTGCCGTCCGCGGTGAACATCTGCGGGGCCGTGCCGCTGGCTCCGCCGGTCGTGCCGGTCGCGGCACCGCTCTGCTCGCTCGGGGAGGGCGCCGGGGACGGCGAGGGGCCGCCGGTGTCGCCGCCGTTGCCGGTGCCGCCGGTGGTGGGGCAGGTCTCGGAGGGAACCCAGGCGAACTTCACGTCGTACGCCGATCCCGGGGCGAGGGCCAGCTGGGGGACGTAGAGGGACGGGTCGGGCAGGCCCGCCGCCGCGTCACCGGAGGTGTGCTCGACGAGGCTGATCTTCGCGGGGTCGGCGGCACCCTGGGCGCTGGACGTCACGGACGCTTCCCCGCCGACGGTGCAACCACTGTCGGAGACGTTGACGACGCGGAAGGTGCCGTAGACGATGCCGGCCGCGTCGGGGACCTCGACGGCGGCGCTGGAGTCTCCGAGCTGGGACGGGGTGCAGGTGGGGGCGTCGGCCGGGGAGGTGGCGGCGGGGCCGGTGCCTTCGGTCGCGCCGGTCGCGCTGCCGGAGTCCTTCTGGCCCGCGGTGTTCCCGGTGCTGTCCGGGTCCGGGCGGCCGGTGGTGCCGGCGGAGTCGCCGATCTTGCCGGAGGAGCCGCCGTCGGGGCCCTTGCCCGCATCGGCGCCGCCCTGGGCCTGGGAGGCCTGGCCTGCGATGGAGGGGTTGGCGTCGGAGCCGCCGGAGTTGGAGACGTGCAGCAGGGCGGGGACCGCGGTGCCGACGAAGAGGGCCGCTGCGGCCATTCCGACGGCGGCCTGGCGCTTGCGGGCCCGGCGGGCGGGTACGGCCCGCCGGAGGTGGTCCAGCGTCCCGTCGACCGGCTCCATCTCCTGGACGGCCCTGTGCAGCATCCGGCGCAGTGCCAGCTCGTCCGAGTCGAGCCCTTCGGGGCTCTGGTCGTCGAGGTGGTGGTTCACAGTTCCGTTCCCAGCGTGTGGTTGCTTCGGTTCTTGCTTGTGCGGTTCTTGCTCGTGCGGTTCTCGCTCGTGCGGCTCTTGTGCGGGCGGTTCTTGTGCGGGCGGCTTCGGTTCCGCCGTCGGGTCGTGCGACGCGTACGGCTCGTGGCGCTCACGTGTGTCCTCGCCGTCGGGTTCCTCGCCTCGCGCCCTCACGCCGCCGCTCCCATGGCGACGCGCAGGGCGGCGATGCCGCGGGAGCCGTACGCCTTGACCGAGCCGAGCGAGATGCCGAGGGTCTCGGCGACCTGGGCCTCGGTCATGTCGGCGAAGTAGCGCAGGACGAGAACCTCTCGCTGGCGGCGCTGGAGGCCCTTCATCGCCTGGATGAGGGAGTCGCGCTCCAGCAGGTCGTAGGCGCCCTCCTCCGCGCTGGCCATGTCCGGCATCGGCTTGGAGAGCAGCTTCAGGCCGAGGATGCGGCGGCGCAGGGCGGAACGGGAGAGGTTGACGACGGTCTGGCGCAGGTAGGCGAGGGTCTTCTCCGGCTCGCGGACGCGCTTGCGCGCGGAGTGGACGCGGATGAAGGCCTCCTGGACGACGTCCTCGCAGGAGGCGGTGTCGTCGAGGAGGAGGGCGGCGAGACCGAGAAGCGAGCGGTAGTGGGCCCGGTAGGTCTCGGTCAGGTGGTCGACGGTGGTGCCGGCGGCGGCCACCTCGTCGGTGTCACGCTGGCTGGGTAGGCGGGCGGGCCGCGCTGCGGGCATGGGCGCGATCACCGGCATGCCGCCGGCCGCGCCGGGCATGCGGGGTCGGAGGGCGTCGCGGGGCGGCCGTAGGGCCGTGCCGCGGATCGCCGGGAAGTCGAGTACCTCTGCCACGCCTGTTGGACACGCTCACCCCCCTCGGGGTTGTACGTGCCAACGGCGGGATTTGCGCCGGACGACGGAACGCCCGCCCGCGCCGGTACTCCTGACGCCCGTCTCGCACCCGCCGGCAGCCGCCCGGACGGCGTCTCCCATGCCCTCATGTGTCCCGCTCTTCCCCTGTATGCCATTTGAACGGGCGTCCCCACGCCCCGATCCCGGCGTCCCCGAACGCCGTGATCACCCGACCGCTCACCCGCGAAGGGTGACGACAAAGACGCTCCCCGCGCTCCGCGTGGTTGCGGAGTGCGGGGAGGAAATCTCGGGACGAATCTCCGGATGCGACCCCGGATACAACTCCAGGTGGATCTCTGGACGGATTTCCGGACGAATTTCCGGACGAATTTCCGACCGGACCTCCGAACGGACCTCCGAACGGACCTCCAGGTGGATCTCCGGACGGATCTCCGGATGAATCTTCGGACGCCAAAGGTGTCCGATACAAGTGGTTGCCGCCGTCGACCGGCTCACACCCGGTGCAACAGATCCTACAAACGCCGCAGCTCGGGGCCAGCGGATTTACGGTCGCCGGCCCCCGCACCCTCAACCCTTGCGCCCGCCACGGAGGTCACGCGTGCTCCGCCGCCAGCAGTTCGGCGATCTGCGCGGTGTTCAGGGCGGCCCCCTTGCGCAGGTTGTCCCCGCACACGAAGAGTTCCAGCGCCGTGGGGTCGTCGAGCGCCCTGCGCACCCTGCCGACCCAGGTCGGGTCGGTGCCCACGACGTCGGCGGGCGTGGGGAACTCCCCGGCGGCCGGGTTGTCGAAGAGGACGACACCCGGGGCGGTGGCGAGGATCTCGCGGGCGTGGTCGACGCTCACCTCGTCCTGGAAGCGGGCGTGGACGGTGAGGGAGTGCACGGTGATCACCGGTACGCGCACGCAGGTCACGGCGACGGGCAGCTTCGGCAGGCCGAGGATCTTGCGGGTCTCGTCCCGCACCTTCATCTCCTCCGAGGACCAGCCGTCCTCGCGCAGCGACCCGGCCCACGGCACGACGTTCAGCGCGACCGGTTCGGGGAAGGGTCCCGTCCGGTCCCCGACGGCCCGCCGTATGTCACCGGGGCTGGTCCCCAGTTCCGTACCGGCGACCATCGACAGTTGCCGGCGCAGTGTCTCCACCCCGGCCCGGCCCGCCCCGCTGACCGCCTGGTACGACGAGACCACCAGCTCGCGCAGGCCGAACCCGGAGTGCAGCGCGCCCAGCGCGACGATCATCGACAGGGTGGTGCAGTTCGGGTTGGAGACGATGCCGCGCGGCCTGTTGCGCACCGCGTGCGCGTTGACCTCGGGGACGACGAGGGGCACGTCCGGGTCCATCCGGAAGGCGCCGGAGTTGTCCACGACGACCGCGCCCTTGGCGGCGGCGAGCGGCGCCCACCGCTCGGCGACCTCGTCCGGCACGTCGAACATCGCGACGTCGACGCCGTCGAAGGCCTCCTCGGTGAGCGCCACCACCTCGACCTGTTCGCCGCGCAGGGCCAGCTTGCGGCCGGCCGAGCGCGGCGAGGCGATCAGTCGGATCTCGCCCCAGACGTCCGCGCGCTGGGACAGGATCTGCAGCATGACCGTGCCGACCGCTCCGGTCGCTCCCACGACCGCGAGCGTCGGTCGTCGGGTCATCGCCCGGTGCCCCCGTAGACGACGGCCTCGTCGCTGTCGGAGTCGAGCCCGAAGGCGGTGTGCACGGCGCGTACGGCCTCCGGGACGTCGTCGGCGCGTGTGACCACCGAGATGCGGATCTCGGAGGTCGAGATCAGCTCGATGTTGACGCCCGAGTCGGACAGCGCCTTGAAGAAGTCGGCGGTGACGCCGGGGTTCGTCTTCATGCCGGCGCCGACGAGGGAGATCTTGCCGATCTGGTCGTCGTAGCGCAGCGACTCGAAGCCGATGCCGCCCTTGTTCTTCTCCAGGGCGTCGAGCGCCTTGCGGCCCTCGGACTTCGGCAGCGTGAAGGAGATGTCCGTGAGGCCGGTGGAGGCCGCGGACACGTTCTGCACGATCATGTCGATGTTGATCTGGGCGTCGGCGATCGTCCGGAAGATCGTGGCCGCCTCGCCCGGCTTGTCCGGCACGCCGACGACCGTGACCTTGGCCTCGGAGGTGTCGTGTGCGACACCGGAGATGATGGCCTGCTCCACCTGCTTGTCCCCTTGCTCGATCGACTCGCTGCTGACCCAGGTGCCCGGAAGTCCGCTGAAGGACGAACGGACGTGGATCGGGATGTTGTACCGGCGGGCGTACTCCACACAGCGGTGGAGCAGCACCTTCGACCCCGAAGCGGCCAGTTCGAGCATGTCCTCGAAGGAGATCCAGTCGATCTTCCGGGCCTTCTTCACCACGCGCGGGTCGGCGGTGAACACGCCGTCGACGTCGGTGTAGATCTCGCACACCTCGGCGTCGAGGGCCGCCGCGAGAGCCACGGCGGTGGTGTCGGACCCGCCGCGCCCCAGCGTGGTGATGTCCTTGGTGTCCTGGCTGACGCCCTGGAACCCGGCGACGATGGCGATGTTGCCCTCGTCGAGCGAGTCACGGATCCGGCCCGGCGTGACATCGATGATCCGGGCTTTGTTGTGGACCGAGTCGGTGATGACACCTGCCTGGCTGCCGGTGAAGCTCTGGGCCGAGTGGCCCAGGTTCTTGATCGCCATGGCCAGCAGGGCCATGGAGATCCGCTCTCCGGCGGTCAGCAGCATGTCGAGCTCGCGCCCGGCAGGGATCGGGGATACCTGCTCGGCGAGATCGATCAGCTCGTCCGTCGTGTCGCCCATCGCGGAAACCACGGCCACCACCTGGTGGCCGTTCTTCTTGGCTTCCACGATCCGCTTGGCGACACGCTTGATGCCCTCGGCATCGGCTACGGAGGAGCCTCCGTACTTCTGCACGACAAGGCCCACGTGCGCTCCTCGCTCAGTTTGTCTTTTTCCGCACATACGCCCTTGTACTGCGGTCGGCTCAGTCTAACGAGCACCCGAAATCCGCCTCCGGGATGCCGCATGGTGAGACTCCCGGAGGCGGTCCGGGCAGGTCGTCCAGGACACTCCCTGCCCACTGACGCCGAAGTGATAGCTGTGAATTAAGTTTCAAGCACTATCGTGCGGCTGTGCGTGTACTCCTGGTGGAAGACGACGAGCCGGTCGCCGAGTCCCTGCGGCGCGGCCTGAAACGGTACGGCTTCGAGGTGGAGTGGGTCACCACGGGCGCCGCCGCCCTGGCCCACCCCGGCCCCTACGACGTCGTCCTCCTCGACCTCGGGCTGCCCGACACCGACGGCCTCGACGTCTGCAAGGCCCTGCGCCGGCGCGGTGACGTGCCGATCATCGTGATCAGCGCCCGCAGCGACGAGACGGACCGGGTGGTCGGCCTGGAGCTGGGCGCCGACGACTACGTGTCCAAGCCGTTCGGCGTGCGCGAGGTCATCGCGCGGATACGGGCCGTCATGCGGCGCGCTCAGCCCCGTACGGCCGAGGCGGCGGGCCCCGACCGGTACGGCTCCCGTCTGACGATCGACCGCAAGGGGGCCCGCGTCCACCTGGACGGCGAGGAGATCACGCTCACGCCGAAGGAGTACGACCTGCTGGCCTTCCTCACCGAGGAGCCGGGCGCGCTGATGTCGCGCGAGCAGATCATGGAGGCGGTCTGGGACGCGAACTGGTTCGGGCCGACCAAGACGCTGGACGTGCACGTGGCGGCGCTGCGGCGCAAGCTCGCCGGGGCGATCAGCATCGAGGCGGTGCGCGGGGTCGGCTTCCGCCTGGAGATCACCGGCGGCACCGCGTCATGATCCGTCAGCTCATCCGCAGCTACGTCCTGCTGGTCGCCGTCGGCCTCGGCCTGTTCACCGTGCCGGTGGCCTTCACACTCACCGCCCAGCTGCGCGACGACACCGAGCTGTCCGTGAAGCGCGAGGCCACGACCATGGCGCTGCTGCTGGGCAACGGCGACACCGCGTCCTGCCAGGCCCTGGAGGAGATGGCCAGGGCCTACGCCGAGGAGACGCACGACGAGGTGCAGGCCACCGCCACCGCCCAGTGCGCCACCGGACTCCCCCGGCCACGGCAGGACGCGGCCCTCACCGACGCCCTGGAACAGGGCGAAGGGACCACCAACTGGGGCTCCGACTTCATCTGGGGCAGCGACCTGGTCATCACCGCCCCGGCGAGGCAGGACGGCCGGCCCGTCGGCGCCGTACGGATCGTGTACTCCACCGACAACCTCACCCACCGCCTGTGGACGATCTGGGGCTTCAGGGCCGGACTCGCGGTGGCCGTCCTCACGGTGGCCGCGCTGATCGGCGCGGTGGTCGCCCGGCGGCTCACCGCCCCGCTGCGCCAGCTCAACGACATGGCGAGCAAACTCAGCGACGGCGACCTGACGGCCCGCGCCCCGGTCACGGGCCCCCAGGAGACACAGACGCTGGCCCGCACCCTCAACCAGGCCGGTGAGCGCCTCGACACCCTGGTCGCCTCGCAGCGGATCTTCGTCGCGGACGCCTCCCACCAGCTGCGTACGCCGCTGACCGCGCTCCGGCTGTCACTGGACAACATCGCCGACGGCGTCGACGACGAGTTCGTGCGCGAGGACGTGGAGCAGGCGACCGCCGAGGTGGTGCGGATGAGCCGGCTGGTCAACGGGCTGCTGGTGCTGGCCCGTGCCGAGGCCAAGGTGGCGGCCGCGGAGCCGTTGCCGCTGCGGGACATCGTCACCGAGCGCCTGTCGGTGTGGAGGCCGGCCGCCGACGAGCGCGGAGTCACCATCGCGCTCAGGGGGAGTGCCGACGACCGGCCGCTCGTGCTGGCCACCACCGGTCATCTCGACCAGGTGCTGGACAACGTGCTCTCGAACGCCCTGGAGGTGTCACCGGACGGCGGGACGATCACCGTGCGGACCGAGGCCCGCGGCGGCACGGTGCTGCTGGAGGTCCTCGACGAGGGGCCCGGCATGTCCGACGCGGAGAAGTCCCGCGCCTTCGACCGCTTCTGGCGCGGCCAGGGCCTGACCGGACGCTCCGGCTCCGGCCTGGGCCTCGCCGTCGTCAAGCAGCTGCTGACGGACGACGGCGGCACGGTCACCCTCGCGGACGCCCCGGGCGGCGGCCTGTGCGTCCGGATCACCCTGCGGGCGGGGCAGCGTACGGGCTGAAGGGCAACACCCGCATGCGCCGTCAACCCTCCACTATGCGCCGTCAGCCCTCCGGTACGGGCCGTCAGCCCTCCGGCATCGCCGAGGAGTGGTGGTTGACGATCTTCCAGGTGCCGTTGCGCTTCTCGTACTCGTACGTGTAGCGGGCCTCGACGACGCGCTTCTCGCCGGTGTCGTGGTCGGTGAGGGTGAACGCGTACACGCCGGTGTCGATCGCGGAGTTGTCGTCGAGGACGGTGACGATCGTCTGGACCTTCTTGCCGACGGGCTTGTTCTCCAGGAAGTGGTCCATGTAGTCGACGATGCCGGCGCGGTCGGTGCGGACCTCGTTGGAGAGGGTGGGCAGCAGGACCGCGTCCTTGGCGTACAGGTCGGCCACCTTGTCCGAATCCCCGGTGCGCAGCGCGGCGTTCCAGGTGTCGAAGAGGGACGCGATCTGCTTCTTCGTGGGCTTGGGGGATTTCTCGGGGCCGGCCACACCGACTCCGACCGTCACCGTGGCAGCGGTGACGACAGCGGCGGCGGTGACGAGGGCGGCTCGTATGCGGGTCTTGCGAGTCATCGCAACTCCTGTGCGGGAAGTGCCTGTTGGGATGACTCAAGACTCGCGTCCGGACGGTTAGGGCCCGTCCAGCCGTCGTACAGGGGACGTGCAAGTCCCCTCCAAATCAAGGGGAGGGCCGCTTTATCGCGTTGTCGCACGTCGAGTGGCCGTTCATCGAGCGGCGCTCTGTCGCGTGGCCGCATTCCCGCCGCGGTCGCGGACCAGGCTGACGCCGGCGCCGAGCGACACGACGCCCATGCCGCCCGCCGTCATCACACCCTGCGAGCCCTCGATCGCGAAGGGGCCGCGGCGGCGTCGCAGAGGTTGAAGAGGAAGAGGAACCACAGGGCGGGGCGGGAGGAGAGCAGCTTCCTCATCCCGGTCGTCCTTGGGGGATCGGGATCTTCGCTTGCGAGATTCAACGATCCCTTTTCCGGGCCGCCGCGACGAGGTGGCACCCTCCCGAAACGATGGTGTAGGCGGTTACACCCCCGCGATGGATCCCCCCGGCCCACGGCGGCCGGGAAAGGCCGCGGGACCTGAAGTCTGTCGTGCGGATCAGCCCCAGCCGACCCGGCCCCAGCCGACCCGGCCCCAGCCGACCCGGCCCTAGCCGACCCGGCCCGATCCCAGCTGGCCGCCGATCTCCTCGGCCATCACGCGGCCCGCCTCGAACTCCAGGGTGTCGTCACCGTCGCCCTGGTCGGTGTCCAGACCGTCCAGCTCCTCCAGGGGCTGGTTCAGGCGGACGTGCGCCAGGACCGAGTGGAGGGCCCGCAGGGTCGCCGAGGCCGTGGTGCCCCAGTTGGAGAAGTAGGAGAACTGCCACCACCACAGCGCCTCCGAGGTGCGGCCGGCCCGGTAGTGGACCATGCCGTGGCGGAGGTCGGCGATGACATCGGCGAGGTCGTCGGAGATACGGGCCGGGACGGGCGCCTTACGGGGCTCGTACGGGTCGAAGACCTCGGAGTAGACGTCGACCGGCTCCAGGAGACGGGCGAGGTTCTCGCGCAGTTCGTCGGCGTCCGGCTCGAAACCGGGGTCGGGCTCGTAGCGCTCGTCGGGGACGATGTCCTCGTGCGCGCCGAGGCGGCCGCCGGCCAGCAGCAGCTGGGAGACCTCCAGCAGGAGGAAGGGGACGGCCGAGTCCGGCTCGTCGCCCTTGGCGACCTCGGAGACGGCGACCAGGAAACTCTCGATCTGGTCGGCGATCTGGACCGCGAAGTCGTCCGGGTTCTGCTCGGTCGCGTGCAGCTTGGCGTCAGACATCTAGGAGTCGTCTCCCCTCGAAGGCGCGGCCGAGTGTGACCTCGTCCGCGTATTCCAGGTCGCCACCCACCGGGAGGCCGCTGGCCAGGCGGGTGACCTTCAGGCCCATGGGCTTGATCATGCGGGCGAGGTACGTGGCCGTCGCCTCGCCCTCGAGGTTCGGGTCCGTGGCGAGGATCAGCTCGGTGACCACGCCGTCCGCCAGGCGGGCCAGAAGTTCCCGGATGCGGAGGTCGTCCGGGCCGACGCCCTCGATGGGGCTGATCGCCCCGCCCAGCACGTGGTACTTGCCGCGGAACTCACGGGTGCGCTCGACGGCGACCACGTCCTTCGGCTCCTCGACCACGCAGATGACGGAGAGGTCGCGGCGGGGATCACGGCAGATGTTGCACAGCTCCTCCTGCGCCACATTGCCGCAGGTCGCGCAGAAGCGGACCTTCGCCTTGACCTCCATCAGGCACTGCGCGAGACGCCGCACGTCCGTCGGCTCCGCCTGGAGGATGTGGAAGGCGATCCGCTGCGCGCTCTTGGGACCGACGCCGGGGAGCCGCCCCAGTTCGTCGATGAGGTCCTGGACCACGCCTTCGTACAACGGACTGCCGTCCTTCCTGGGTCTCTTGCAGTACGTACGGTAGTTGGCCGCCACCCGTCCTAGGAAGGCGGTGTGAGCCTCGCGCGGGCGACGAACATCAGATCGGCCGGGCCCGGACGGTGCCGGACAGGGCCACAACGGGGCGGAACCGGGTCAGAAGGGCAGACCCGGGATGCCGCTGCCGCCGCCGAGGCCCTGCGCGAGCGGGCCGAGCTTCTGCTGCTGCAGGTTCTGCGCGTTCTCGTTGGCCGCCTGGACGGCCGCGACGACCAGGTCGGCAAGGGTTTCGGTGTCCTCGGGGTCCACCGCCTTCGGGTCGATCTTCAGGGCACGCAGTTCGCCGGCGCCCGTCACCGTGGCCCGCACCAGGCCGCCGCCGGCCTGACCGTCGACCTCGGTGTTCGCCAGCTCCTCCTGGGCACGGGCCAGATCCTGCTGCATCTTCTGAGCCTGCTGAAGCAGCTGCTGCATGTTGGGCTGGCCACCACCGGGAATCACGATGAGCTCCTCTTCCGGACCTTGGTCGGTGCGGGTTTTTCCCGCTGGGCACGAGCCTACGTGGTCTGTGCGGGTGTCGCCCCAGCACTCTTTCGAGTGAGTCTCGGGTGTGGCCTATACCTGATCAAGGCCCACTTCCGGGCGGAAAAGAGGCGAAACCTTCCTCTTCGCCACCCATTGGGAGGTAGGAAAGGGTCCGGCGCATCAGCATCGGACGCGTCGAGGGGCGTCGGGCGCACCGGCGCGGGTCGTCGTCGTGCGTCGGCGTGCATCACCTGCGATCAGGTGGTATGCCAGGCGATCGGTCGGGATCGGTCGGAATCAGTCAGTCAGTACCAGTCAGTCGGTACCAGCCGGCGGGGCCGGTATCAGTCCGTATCAGTCGGGATCAGTAGGGAGTGCCGGGTGGGTCAGCAGCCGGAGATGCAGCCCGAGGGTCCGCCCCAGGACGGGCGGGGCGAGGGCGCGGCCGGGCTGCGGCCGGGCGATCTGACCGGGCGGGCCTTCCCGCTCGGAGACTGGGGCGAGCCCGCCGAGCGGCTCGACGAGCTGTACCGGTGGGTCGAGCGGGGGGCCCTGGAGACAGCCGCCTGGTATCTCGCCGACCGGGTGTGGAAGCGGCGGGGGGCGCGCGCGCTGCGCGGTGGCGCCGCGGCGGGAGCGGTGGCCGGGGCGGCACTTCCGCTCCTCGATCTCACCGGGGCGGTGGGCGGGGTCGCGCCCTGGGGATATCTGGCGCTGCTGGCGGCGGTCGCGTGCCTCGCCGTCGACCGGTTCTTCGGCGTCACCGCCGGGTGGATAAGGGATGTGGCCACGGCGCAGGCCGTGCAGCGGCGGTTGCAGGTGCTCCAGTTCGACTGGGCCTCGGAGAGTGCGCGGGAGGTCCTGGGACCGGCGGAGGGCACCGCCGGGGAGGCGGCCGAGCGGTGTCTGCTGGTGTTGCGGCGGTTCTCGGAGGACGTCACGGAGCTGGTGCGGGTGGAGACGGTGGACTGGATGGTGGCGTTTCGGACAGGGGCGGCGCCGATGGGCTTGCAGGGGATCGCCGCCTCGGCCTCCGGTGGTGGGGGACGGGG
>NZ_JARGEF010000217.1:0-13827 GCF_033794725.1 Streptomyces sp. ID05-39B
ACGACAAGGTGGGCGCGGGCGGTGCGGCCGTCGGGTGCGGTCGCGGTCACCGTGTGGACGCCCGGCGGGAGTCGGCCGAGGGAGGCGCGGGTCTCACCCTGCTCGGTCTCGATCACCAGGCGGGTGCCCTCGGGGAGGCCGGTGAGGGCGTCCTGCCCGTCGCCGTCGCTCCAGCGGACCACTGTCGGTGGCAGCAGCCGCCCGGCCAGTTCGCGTTCCCGGTCGGCCAGCGCGGCACGGGTCGCCTCCGGGGTGCCCGCGTCCACGCCGAGGGCGGCCAGGGCGCGGGTGACGGCGGCGGCCGAGGCGGTGACCGTGCGATCCGGGGAGGGCCGGAAGGACACGGCGACCCCGTGCAGTGCGGCGAGCCGGGTGAGGTCCTCTCCGAGGGGTTCGGTCATCTACGGCCTCGTGAAGTCGGAGTCCGCGGCGGCGAGCGGCGGTTCGCTGGTGAGGGGCTCGGCGTCGGGCAGCGGAGGTTCGCTGGTCAGCGGCGCCTCGGCTCGGGCGCCCTCCGCGCTGCACACGTACAGGTGGGGTTCCTCGGTGTGGGCGGACGGTACCGCCGGGCGTTTGGACTGGACCGGGAGCATGGCGTGAGTCGATGTGGCCACGGGGCCTCCTCGTATCGGGTACGGCGTCTGATCGGTTACCGCAGCCCTACCCCGCGCGGGCGAGGACTCACATTTTATGGCGCAACGTCCCCTGCGGGGGCTGCGGACGTGCGGCTGTCGAGCCCCTTCGGGACGCGGGCAGACCATGACCCAGCAAGATCAACTAGGTCAATACCCGCCGTCCCGACGCATTCCCGACGCCTTCCCGATCACAGAAAAAATGCCCCAACAAGCCATATGGGAAAAATGAATGCAACTGCAAAGCGAAAGGTTGACGATTCACGCAACGGACTGCTAGTTTCACGCCAGGCTGCAAGATCATCAGCCGCACGGGGGACGGGTAATGCGGAGCAATTGTGTACTTAGGTCCAAAAAACAGCTTCACAGGTTCCCCTCCCGTGCTCCATACACACGGAATACAGGGGAAAAGATGAAGCGCGGTACGCGTATTTCCACGGTAGTCGGCACGGCGGCAGTGATCACGCTGGCCCTGGCGCCGATCGCGGAGGCCAACTGGAGCAGCTCCATCACCGGCGCGAGCGTGGGCTTCGAGTCCCGCCGCTGGTCGGACGAGCTGTACTCGCAGGTCCGTTTCACCAACTGCAACACCGATGGCTCCGACAGCACCGATGTGCAGATGTGGAACGACATCTCGCTCCAGCCCGACGAGTCCTACGACAACAAGACGTTCACCGCCTGCTTCGGTGGCGGCACCAGCAACGGTGAGTGGACCGACCTGCCGTCGGGCATGCGCAACTACTACTTCCAGATCATGAAGATCGGGGGCTCCACCTTCGGCCCGCAGCTGAGCGTGGGCTCGGTGTCGGTGGACACCACCAAGGCCGACTAACGGCTGACAGAACAGCCGCGAGGGGTGCCCGGCCGAGGGCACCCCTCTGCGGCCTACACGTGGTTCGGTGAGACTGCATGAAATTCAGCACTACTCTGCGCAGCGGTAGCGTGCGGTGGGCTGCCCCCGTCATCCTCCTACTGACATTCCTTTACTATGCCGTAGGCCAGACAGCTCCCCTTTCAAGCTACTTCCATTATGCCCCGAGCATTGTCGCTGAACCGCTGATGACGCTCTACGCATTGGCATATGCGACGGCCGCCGCACTCGCCTGCTGGGAAAGCGGACGCCTGAGAAGCGCACGAATATGGGCGTTGGCGCCCGCACGTTCACGCTACCGAATCGCCGCCAATGTCCTGGCCCCGGTGATCGCGCTCTCGTGGCTCGTTCTGCTCCTTCCCCCGGCCGTTTCGCTCGTGCGGTCGGCGACGATGCCCACCCTCGACAGCCTGCGCCTGCCGCTCGCGGCGCTGGCGGTCTGCGTCGCACACGCCGTCATCGGATTCGCCGTCGGCTGCTGGATTCCTCGCATCATCGCCACGCCGCTCCTGGCCGTGGGCGACTGGCTTCTCGTCGCCTTCACCAGGGCGATGCTCCCCTACTGGCCCCGGCATGTCTCCGGACAGTTCGGCAGCATCGGCTTCGGTGAGGTTCCCCGGCTCGTCACGACAGCAGTGCCCCTGATGCTGGCCGGCGGCATCGCCGTCGGGCTGATGATCCTCTGGCTTCCCCACGGGTGGCGCGTGCTGCGGGTCGCCGTCGCGGCCGTGGTCGCCGTGGCCGGCGCTCTCGGGGCCTACCGCACAGCCTCCGACTGGCCGGCCGGTCCGCCGATCACCACCGGGAACGTGGCCATGGAGTGCACGGGCACCGCCCCGCGCATGTGCGTACCGGAGTTCAACGCGCGCTATCTGCCGCAGGTCCAGCGCGACACCGCCAAGGTACTCAGCGTCCTGCGGGACGCCGGTGCGACCTCGGCCCGGCCACGGCTGATCACCGACGGCTACGTCGACGGCCGCCACCAGAAGCCTTCCACGGACACCGAGTGGCGCATGATGCTGACCGTTCCGGTGCAGCGAGGTGACGCGGCATATCAGGTCGTCGTGCGGGCTCTGAAGTTCCGCTGCAAGGAGGTCGACGTCCGCACCGCTCACTCGGCCTGGCTGTGGGGCGCCATCAAGACCGGTCAGGAGAAGGCGTACGTCATGCGCCGCGAACAGGAGGGGCTGGATCCCACGGCCCGGGAACTGGAGAAGCAGGTCAAGGCCGACGTCACTCGTGTGCTGACCGAACCGCCGGCCGAGCAGACCGAGTGGATCAAGCAGACGCTCGAGACCTGCGAGGCGAAGACATCGTGACATGGTGGTTCAAGGCCCGTCGGGCGCACACCCTGCTGCCGCTCGCCCTTGTCCTCTTCGCCGCCGCGCTCTACGCGGTGCAGGACACCACGGTGTTGCTTCCGGCCATCACCGGCAGCCCACGCGTCGCGCTCTCCCTGTTCGTCCCGGTACCGCTGTTCGCCATCCTGATGGCGATGCTGGAATCCCGGCTTCCGGCGGCCGAGTCCTCCGGGGTACGGTCCATGGCGCGCTTCGACAACCTGCTCGTCACCGCGGTCATGGCGGCGGCGGTCGTGTGCAGCGTCGTCGTGGCGGCCATGCAGGGAAGCGGCGCGGCCACGACCGGGGGGCGCAACGCCCTGTTCCTGACCGGCCTCATGCTGCTCGGGCGTGCCTGGGTCGGGCAAGGAGCCGTGATGCTTCCCGTGGGGTGGCTGGTCACCGTCTCAGTCATCGGGTTCCGCGGGAACGTCCCGCGCTCCTGGACCGTCATCGCGCTTCCCGTGGACGACCTGTTCGCGGCAGCCGCCTCCCTGGTGGTGTTCGCCCTCGGCCTCGCCGCCCAGATCCGCTCGTCGAGGAAAACAGCGTGACACTCGAACTCCGCAACTGCACCTACGGCTACCGGCGCTGGCAGCAGCCGATCCTGCGGGACTTCTCCTACGCCCTGCCGGAAGGCCTCACCGTCCTGCTCGGTCCCAACGGTGCCGGCAAGTCGACACTGCTGAAGCTCGCGGCGTCGGTGAACAAGCCCCAGAAGGGGCAAGTGACCCTGGACGGGGCGCCGGCGGGCACGCCCGCCTACCGGCAGGCGGTGGCCTGGATGCCGCAGGACATCGTGCCCATGCCCACACTCACGGCACGTGAGTACGTCGCCTACATCGGCTGGCTCAAGGGCATGAACCGTACGGACGCCTGGAAGCAGGCCCGTAAGGCCCTGGCGCGCGTGCAGCTCACCGACAAGATCGAGGCCCGCACGAGCCGGCTCTCCGGCGGCCAGCTGCGGCGCGTCGGCGTCGCGGGGGCACTCGTGCACGGCGCCCGGGTCCTGTTGCTGGACGAGCCCACCGCCGGCATGGACCCCTACCAGCGCCGGGTGTTCCGCGACATCCTGCGCGGACTCACCGACGACGTGCGCGTCCTGCTGTCCACGCACGACGTCGCCGACCTCGCGGAGGAGGCGGACCACGTCACGGTCATGTACGAGGGGCAGGTCCTGCACCACGGGAACACGGACACCTTCCTGGCCCACACCCCGCCGGGAACCCTGGAGGGGCGCGCGGCCGAGGCGGCGTACACCGCCCTGCTGACGAGCCGGAACGTCGCCGCCTGACGCCGGGGACGGGCTGTCGGAGCCCCCGACACCGCGGTCGGCCCCGACAGCAAGGCACACAACGGCCCGGAGCGGTCAGGCGGAGATGCCGTCGATCCGGGCCAGGGCGTCATCCGCGCCGAACGGTCGCAGGTACGGCAGCCGGCGCGGGTCCCAAGGGCCGGTCCCGACGATGCGCCAGGCCAGACCGGTGGGCGGGGCCAGGACGCCGCCGGCGAATCCGCCCGTGGGACGCCGACCGGCGGGGCCAGCGGTTACGGGCCGGCGGTTACGGGCCGGCGATCTGCCGGTTCCACGGCGTGTCCCTGGCCCGTAGCCACCGATCGCCCGGGCTCGGCGAAGTCACCGACAGCATCCGGCGAGGGGTGGGGCCCCTACTTGGCCGACGCCGGCGGGGTCAGCGGGGAAGCCGCCGCCGCCTGCGGGGACGCCGTGTTGGAGTAGACCGACGGGGCGGCGACCCCGGCCGTCGGGTCCAGTGCGGGGTCCTCCTCCGGCGGGACGGTGGGACCGCCGACGATGCGGATGTCCGCCGCGTCGAAGGCCCGCTTGATGCGCCAGCGCAGTTCGCGCTCGACGGTGAGGGACTTGCCGGGCATCGTCTTCGCGGAGACCCGGACCACCATCGAGTCGATCAGCACGCTGTCCAGGCCGAGCACCTCGATCGGGCTCCAGAGGAACTCGTTCCAGGGCTCCTCCTTGTTCATCTTCTCGGCGACCTCTACGAGCGTGGCCTTGACGCGGTCCAGGTCCTCGGACGCCTTGACCGTGACGTCGACCCCGGCCGTCGCCCAGCCCTGCGAGAGGTTGCCGATCCGCTTGACCTCGCCGTTGCGGACGTACCAGATCTCGCCGTTGTCGCCGCGCAGCTTGGTGACGCGCAGGCCGACCTCGATGACCTCGCCGGAGGCGACACCCGCGTCGATCTGGTCGCCGACGCCGTACTGGTCCTCCAGGATCATGAACACGCCGGACAGGAAGTCCGTGACCAGGTTCCGGGCACCGAAACCGATCGCGACGCCCGCGACACCGGCCGACGCCAGCAGCGGGGCCAGGTTGATCTCGAAGGTGCCGAGGACCATCAGGGCCGCGGTGCCGAGGATCAGGAAGCTGGCCACCGATCGCAGCACCGAACCGATCGCCTGCGACCGCTGACGGCGCCGCTCGACGTTGACCAGCAGCCCGCCCAGCGTGGTGCCGTCGACCGCCTGGACCGTGCGGTTCATCCGGTCTATGAGCTTGGTGATGGCCCGCCGTACCACCACTCTCAGGATCGCGGCGATCACCAGGATCAGCAGGACGCGCAGGCCGATCGCGAGCCACGTCGACCAGTTCTCCTCTACCCAGCCGGCGGCGTTCGTCGCGCTCTCCTGGGCGTCCTGGAGCGACGGGACGGTCACGGCGGTCGGCGACTCCGAGGGGGTCGGCGTCGGCGAAGAACCGGCGGCCGTCAGGACGGCGGGCAAGGACACGGCAGGTACCTCCAGGTGCGGCGCTGCTCCCTCCGGCGTTGCGGTCAAGGTGGTCCAGGTCACGAAAAGGTCACCGGTGGGGCAGGAGCACCACACTAACGGGGCACTGTGTGTGCGTCGGCCGGATGTGTGGAGGAGAGACCGTGCTCACCCGCGCTTGAACAGGCCGGGGCGCGGGGGATGTATCCGGGTGTGGTCGAAAACACTCCCAGCCCGTTACCGGGACATGGTGGCGCGTCCACCAGGCAAGAGGAGAGACTGACGTCAGATCGTCCCGGCGCGAGCCACGCGCCGCCGACGCCCAAGGAGGCATCCGTGCCGCATGTCCTGGTCCTGAACGCGTCGTACGAGCCCCTCGGCGTCGTACCGCTCCGCCGCGCGCTCGTCCTCGTCCTGGAGAACAAGGCAGTCTCCCTGGAGGAGTCCGGCGCCTTCCTGCACAGCGCGACCGTCACAGTCCCCGCACCCAGCGTGGTCCGGCTCAAGCGATTCGTCCGGGTTCCCTACCGGGGGCCCGTTCCTCTCACCCGCCGGGCGCTGTTCGCCCGTGACGGGGGCCGGTGCATGTACTGCGGTGGCGTCGCAACCAGCGTCGACCACGTCATCCCGCGCAGCCGCGGGGGCAAGCACGTGTGGGACAACGTCGTGGCGTCCTGCCGCCGCTGCAACCACACCAAGGCCGACCGTCACCTCGTCGAGATCGGCTGGCGACTGCGGCACAAACCCGCCCCGCCCACCGGTCTGGCCTGGCGCATCATCGGGACCGGCCATCGGGACCCGCGCTGGCTGCCGTACCTGCAACCGTACGGCGCGGATGACGCCCTGGCCCGGATCGACGGCATCTCCGCCTGACCGATCCGGGCTTTTGCATGCCCCGTGGCCCGCGCCGGCCACGGGGCCCCGGCCGGACGAGCCGGTACAGGGCGACGAAGCCGGTGCCCGGACACAGTCCTGACCCCGACGCTGTCGGCGGCTCCGCTCGGCGGACGCCCGGCCGGCGGCGTAACAAGAGCATCGCGTCGGGTGACGCACTCCCCCTCGTGATTCCGCGCTCCCCCGACTCCTCCCGGCCGCGCTGCCTCACCACCTCCCGCCGTACTCCCGCAGCACCTCCCGCCGTACTCCCTTGACGCCTCCCGGCCGTCGGGCTTACCTTCCGTTCACCGAACAGGAAACCTTCCTAACAGTGATCATGAGAAGCTGAGCGGCCGAGAGAGGCAGGTGCACACCCCATGGCAGGAACCGCCGGTACGCCGGGCACCCCGCGCGTCCTGCGCGCCATGAACGACCGCGCCGCCCTGGACCTGCTGCTGGCGCACGGCCCCCTGTCACGCACCCGGATCGGCAAGCTCACCGGCCTGTCCAAGCCGACCGCGTCCCAGCTCCTGGCCCGTCTTGAGGCGGCCGGGCTGGTCCTGGCCACCGGCACCACCGAGGGACGGCCGGGACCCAACGCCCAGCTGTACGGGGTGAACCCGGCCGCCGGTCACGCCGCGGGCCTCGACGTCACCCCCGAACGGGTCCTCGCCGCCGTCGCCGACATCACGGGCCGCACGGTGGGCACGTACGAGGTGCCCGCGCCCGGCAGGAAGAGCGCGGGGGACGTCGTACGGCAGGTCACCGGGGCGCTGGACGGCGCGGTGAAGTCCGCCGGGCTCGCCCGGGACGACGTGCGGCGGCTGGTCGTCGCCACGCCGGGCGCCTTCGACCCCACCACCGGCCGGCTGCGCTACGCCTCCCACCTGCCCGGCTGGCACTCCCCCACGCTGCTCGACGACCTCGCGGCGGCCCTGCCGATGCCGGTCGAGTACGAGAACGACGTCAACCTCGTGGCCGTCGCCGAACAGCGGCTCGGCGCGGCCCGCGGGCACGAGGACTTCGTGCTGCTGTGGAACGAGGACGGCCTCGGCGCCGCCCTCGTCCTCGGTGGCCGGCTGCACCGCGGCTGGACCGGCGGCGCGGGCGAGGTCGGCTTCCTGCCCGTGCCGGGCGCACCCCTGGTCCGGCAGGTCACCCGGGCCAACAGCGGCGGCTACCAGGAACTGGCCGGTTCGCAGGCCGTACCCAAACTGGCCCGCGAACTCGGCGTCACCGGCATCCCGGCCGGGCCGTACGCCGAGAGCGCCGCCGCCCTCGTCGCACGGGCAGCCGCCGAGGAGGACGGCCCGCTGCGGGAGCTGCTCGGCACCTACGCGACCCGGCTCGCGACCGGTCTCGCCTCCCTCGTCTCCGTCCTCGACCCCGAACTCGTCGTCCTCAGCGGCGCCTCCCTCACCGCCGGCGGCGAGGTGCTGCGCGCCCTCGTCCAGGCGGAACTGGAGGAGCTGGCCGCATCCCGGCCGAAGCTGGTCGTCGG
Organism: Streptomyces sp. ID05-39B; assembly: GCF_033794725.1. Classification (NCBI taxonomy): domain Bacteria; kingdom Bacillati; phylum Actinomycetota; class Actinomycetes; order Kitasatosporales; family Streptomycetaceae; genus Streptomyces; species Streptomyces sp. ID05-39B. Next base: position 7,966 of record NZ_JARGEF010000217.1, read on the forward strand.
CGAGGTCACCGAACGGCCCGTGCTGCGCGGCGCGCTGGAGAGCGCCCTGGCCGCCACCCGCGACGAGGTCTTCGACACCTCGCGCTGAACACCCGTTGCCCCCCCCGTCACCCTCATCGCTGCCATGCCCGTCCCTGGGAGGCCCCGTCATGCCCACACGCATCCCCGAAACGGCCCGGAAAGCGGCCTTCGCCCTGACCGCGTCCCTGGCCCTGCTCGCCACCGCCTGTACCGGCCAGGCCTCCTCCGGCGCCGACGACGACCCCTCGAAGGAGACCACCCTCACCTTCTGGCACGCGTGGAGCGCACCCGGCGAGGTGAAGGCCGTCAAGGACCTGGTCGCCGGGTTCGAGAAGACACATCCCGACATCCACGTGAAGGTCGTCGGCAACATGACCGACGACAAGATCAACCAGGCGCTGCGCGCGGGCGGTTCGAAGGCGCCCGACGTGATCTCGTCGTTCACCACCAACAACGTCGGCAAGTTCTGCTCCTCGGGCGCCCTGGTCGACCTGAACCCCTTCTTCGAGAAGGCGGACATCGACCCGGAGACGACGTTCCCCAAGGCCATGAACCAGTACACCCAGTTCGAGGGCGACCGCTGCGCGGTGCCGCTGCTGGGCGACGCGTACGGCCTCTACTACAACAAGACCGCCTTCGCGAAGGCCGGGATCGGCGGACCGCCGAAGACCTGGTCCGAGTTCGAGACCGTCGCGAAGAAGCTGACGGTCCCCGAGGGCGACAGCTACGAGCAGCTCGGGTTCATGCCGAACTACCACGGCTGGGAGTCCACGACCGAGCACTACCTCGGCCAGTTCTCGCCGACGTACTTCGACCAGGACGGCAGATCCACCGTGGCCACCGACCCGGCCGTGGAGGCCGGGTTCGTCCTCCAGAAGAAGCTCGTCGACTCCCTGGGCGGCTACCGCAAGCTGGAGAAGTACCGGGCCGGCCTCGGTGACGAGTGGGGTCCCAAGCACCCCTTCCACACCGGCCAGGTGGCCATGCAGCTCGACGGCGAGTGGCGGCTCGGCATGGCCCTGGAGGCCGAGCCCGGCTTCGAGATCGGCGTCGCCCCGCTGCCCGTCCCCGACGACCAGCTGGACCAGTACGGCAAGGGCTACATCACCGGCACCATCGCCGGCATCGCCGCCACCAGCACGAAGCAGAACGCGGCCTGGGAACTGGTGAAGTACATGACGACCGACACGGACGCGGTCGTGAACTTCTCCAACGCCATCCACAACGTGCCCTCGACGCTCGCCGCCCTCAAGTCGCCCAAGCTGACGTACGACCCGCGCTTCAAGACCTTCCTCGACATCGCCGCCAACCCCGACTCCACCACCTCCCCGGCCTCCGTCAACGGCGGCGTGTACCTCTCGACGCTCCAGCAGCTCGGCTTCGACTACGAGAGCGGCAAGCTGAAGGACCTCAAGGGCGGCCTGAGGAAGACGGCCGCGCAGATCGACACGGACATCGCGCAGGCGAAGTAACCGTGAGCACCCCTGCGCCGAAGCCGAACCCGTCGAAGTCGAACACGACGAGGCCGGGCACGTCCAAGTCCCCCACGCTGAGGTCGAAGCGCCGCCGGTCGGCGCTGCGTACCGCCGCCTTCCTGTCGCCGTGGCTGATCGGCTTCACGGTGTTCTTCGCCTACCCGCTGCTGTCCACCGTCTACTTCTCGTTCATGCACTACGACGGCTTCAAGCCGCCGTCCTGGGCCGGGACGAGGAACTGGACCTACGTCTTCGAGCACTACCCGTACTTCTGGCCCGCCCTGCGCAACACCCTGTGGCTGGTCCTGGTGATGGTCACCCTCCGGGTCCTCTTCGGACTCGGCGTCGGCCTCCTCATCACCAGGATCAAGACCGGTACGGGCGTCTTCCGCACCCTCTTCTACCTGCCCTACCTCGCCCCGCCGGTCGCTGCGACCATGGCCTTCGCCTTCCTGCTCAACCCCGGCACCGGACCGGTCAACTCGCTCCTGGAGGGCGCCGGCATCCCGGCACCGGGCTGGTTCAACGACCCCGTCTGGTCCAAGCCGGCTCTCACCCTGCTCGCCCTGTGGGGCGTCGGTGACCTGATGGTCATCTTCATGGCCGCGCTGCTCGACGTACCGAAGGAGCAGTACGAGGCGGCGGAACTGGACGGCGCGTCGGCGTGGCAGCGGTTCCGGTTCGTGACGCTGCCGAACATCTCGCCGATCATCATGTTCGCCGTCGTCACCGGCGTCATCCAGACGATGCAGTACTACACGCAGCCGCTGGTCGCCGGGAAGGTCGCCTCGGGCGTCATCCAGGGCGCGGGCACGCTGTTCGAGCCCGGTTACCCGGACAGGTCGACGCTCACCCTCCCCCAGCTCGTCTACAACCTCGGCTTCCAGCGCTTCGACTACGGCTCGGCCTGCGTGGTCGCCCTGGTCCTCTTCGCCCTGTCGATGGCGTTCACCGCGTTGCTGATGCGGCGCCGGGGCGGGCTCATCCAGGCAGGTGACTGAACCCATGACCCAAGTACTCGACAGACCGGCGGAGTTGCCGGCCACCATCACCCCGGCGGCACGCACGGCCCGCCGCCGCGCCCTGCTGGAGTGGATCGCCGTCCACTCCCTCGGCGTGGCCGCCGCCCTCTTCTTCACCCTGCCCTTCGTGTTCGTGCTCCTCACCTCCCTGATGAGCGACTCGCAGGCCCTCAGCCGGAACCTGATCCCAGACCCCTGGCAGTGGGACAACTACCGGCGCGTCCTCGACACCCCCGGCTTCCTCACCTGGTGGCGCAACACCCTGCTGTACGCCGGTCTCGGCACCGTCCTGACCGTCGTGTCCTCGCTCCCGGTGGCGTACGCGCTCGCCAAGTTCCGCTTCCGGGGCCGCAGTCTGACGCTGATGCTCGTCATCTCGATGATGATGCTGCCGCCGCAGGTCGTCGTGATCCCGATGTACCTGTTCTGGGCCAAGCAGCTCGACCTGTCGGGCACGCTGTGGCCGCTGATCGTCCCCATGGCGTTCGGCGACGCCTTCTCCATCTTCCTGCTGCGGCAGTTCCTGACGACCATCCCGAACGAGTACGTCGACGCGGCCAAGGTCGACGGCTGCGGCGAACTGCGCACCCTGTTGCGGGTGGTGGTCCCGATGGCCAGGCCGGGCATCGCCGCCGTCGCCCTCTTCCAGTTCTTCTACGCCTGGAACGACTACTTCGGCCCCCAGATCTACGCCTCCGAGAACCCCGGGGCCTGGACACTGAGTTACGGCCTGGAGTCCTTCAAGGGAGCGCACCACACCGACTGGAACCTCACCATGGCCGCCACCCTGCTGGTCATGGCCCCCGTGATCCTCGTGTTCTTCTTCGCCCAGAAGGCGTTCGTCGAGGGCGTCACCCTGACCGGAGTGAAGGGTTAGCCCGGATATGAAACTGACCGTGGTCGGCGGAGGCTCGACCTACACGCCCGAACTGATCGACGGCTTCGCCCGTCTGCGGGACACCCTGCCGATCGAGGAACTGGTCCTCGTCGACCCGGCCGCCGACCGGCTCGAACTCGTCGGCGGACTCGCCCGGCGCATCTTCGCCCGGCAGGGCCACCCCGGCCGGATCGTCACCACCGCCGACCTCGACGCCGGAGTCGACGGAGCCGACGCCGTCCTGCTCCAGCTCCGCGTCGGCGGCCAGGCCGCCCGGCAACAGGACGAGACCTGGCCCCTGGACTGCGGCTGCGTCGGCCAGGAGACCACCGGCGCCGGCGGCCTCGCCAAAGCGCTGCGCACCGTCCCCGTGGTCCTCGACATCGCCGACCGGGTCCGCCGCGCCAACCCGCGCGCCTGGATCATCGACTTCACCAACCCGGTCGGCATCGTCACCCGCGCCCTGCTCCAGGCCGGGCACCGGGCGGTCGGCCTGTGCAACGTGGCCATCGGCTTCCAGCGCAGGTTCGCCGGACTGCTGGGCGTCACCCCGTCCGAGATCCACCTCGACCACGTGGGCCTCAACCACCTCACCTGGGAGACGGCGGTACGCCTCGGCGGCCCCGAGGGCGAGGACGTCCTGCCCGCGCTGCTCACCGGCCACGGCGACGCCATCGCCGCCGACCTGCACCTGCCACGCCCCCTGCTGGCACGGCTGGGCGTCGTCCCGTCCTACTACCTGCGCTACTACTACGCCCACGACGAGGTCGTCCGCGAACAGCGCACCACACCGTCCCGGGCGTCGGAAGTAGCCCGGATGGAACGCGAGTTGCTCCGGATGTACGCCGACCCGGCCCTCGACGAGAAACCGGCACTGCTGGCGAAGCGGGGCGGCGCCTACTACTCCGAGGCGGCCGTGGACCTCGCCGCCGCCCTGCTCACCGGCTCCGGCAGCCCCTACCAGGTGGTCAACACGTACAACAACGGCACGCTGCCCTTCCTGCCCGACGACGCGGTCATCGAGGTCCAGGCGGCGGTAGGCCCCAAGGGCCCCACCCCGCTGCCGGTGACACCGGTCGACCCGCTGTACGCGGGCCTGACGGCCAACGTCGCCGCCTACGAGGACCTCGCCCTGGACGCGGCCCTGCGCGGCGGCCGCGACCGCGTCTTCCGGGCCCTCCTCGCCCATCCCCTGATCGGCCGGCACGCGCACGCCGAGACGCTGACCGACAGACTCCTCGCACACAACCGGGAGCATCTCGCGTGGGCCTGACCGCACGTGTCCTCGCCATCGACGCGGGCAACAGCAAGACCGACGTCGCCGTCGTGGCGGCCGACGGGGAGGTTCTCGCCACGGCCCGCGGCGGCGGCTTCCGCCCGCCCGCGGTGGGCGTGGGCCCGGCCGTGGACGCCCTCGCGGACGCCGTCACGCGCGCGTACGCCGCCGCCTGCGTCACCTCCGTGACCCATGTCTCGGCGTGCCTCGCCAACGCCGACCTGCCCGTCGAGGAGGAACAACTGGCGGCGGCGCTGCACGCGCGGGGGTGGGGCCAGACCGTCGAGGTCCGCAACGACACCTTCGCGATCCTGCGGGCCGGCGTCGCCGAACCCCGGGGCGTGGCCGTCGTCTGCGGCGCCGGCATCAACTGCGTCGGCATGCGCCCCGACGGCCGCACCGCCCGCTTCCCCGCGCTGGGGCGGATCTCCGGCGACTGGGGCGGCGGCTGGGCCCTCGCGGAGGAGGCCATGTGGCACGCCGCCCGCGCCGAGGACGGCCGGGGCCCCGCGACCGCCCTGGCGCACACCCTCCCGGCCCACTTCGGCCTCGACACCGTGTACGCCCTCATCGAGTCCCTCCACCTGGAACGCCTCCCCCCGGCCCGGCGCCACGAGCTGACCCCGGTCCTCTTCGCGACGGCTTCCGGCGGTGACGCGGTGGCCCGCACCCTCGTCGGCCGCCTGGCGGCGGAGGTCGTCTCGATGTCCGTGGTCGCCCTGACCCGCCTGGACCTCCTGGAGGAGGAGACCCCGGTCCTCCTCGGCGGAGGAGTCCTGACAGCGGGCCACCGCCAACTGGACGAAACGATCAGCGAACTGCTGGCAGCCGAGGCCCCGAAGGCAGTCCCGCAGGTGGTCCGCCAACCCCCGGTCCTGGGAGCGGCACTCCTGGGCCTGGACCGGGTAGGAGCAGGCCCCGAGCCGCAGAAACGGGTCCGCTCCCACTTCGGGACGTGACCGGCGCGGGTGGCGGGGGCCACGCGATCGGGCGCTGCCGGGCCGCCGCCCGCACCCACCCGCGGCCCGGCCGACCTGGCGCCACCAACTCCGTGACTGCACCCACCAAGGGGCGCGGAGAACTGCTCGACCGGCCACGACGGCACCCGCACCAGCGACGCGATCGGGTCCGGAACGGCACGGGCCGGCACCTCGGGGGCGGCGGCGGGCTTGGGCCCGATCTGTTCCCTGC
>NZ_JARGEF010000218.1:0-13826 GCF_033794725.1 Streptomyces sp. ID05-39B
AGCCCAGCCCGTCCGGCCCAGCCGTCCGACCCAGCACCCGGCTAGGAGCCCGGCTCAACCGCCCGGCCCCACCCCCGGCTCAGCGGCCGGGGCCCACGATCCCTTGCGCCCGCGCCGCCACCAGCCATTTGGGGAACTCGCCCACCAGACGGTCGTACAGCTCCGCGTCCGAGAGTTCGCGGGGATCGGCGCCCGCGTGGAAGAAGCCTGCGTTGTCGACGGCCCGCTTCTGCGGCACGGGCAGTTCGTCCAGCTTGCGCAGGAAGTCGAACTGCTTGCTGTCCTTGTCGCCGAAGCCGATGAACTGCCAGAACAGCGGCAGCGTCGACGCCTTGCACAGATAGCGCTCGGCGGCGAGCTTGTTGATCGGCCCGCCGTCGGTCTGGAAGACGACGAGCGCGGGCTCGCGCGCACCGCTGTCGAGATGGTGGTCGATGACGGCGTCCATCGCCAGGTGGTAGCTGGTCCTGCCCATGTGCCCGAGACCGGCCACGATCCGGTCCACCCGCCCCTGGTGGTCGGCGAGCGCGATGTCGGTGACGGCGTCCACGTCGGTGGAGAAGAACACCACCGGCACCCGGCCGTCGTCGTCGAGATGCGCCGACAGACCCAGCACCCGGTCGGCGAGCGCCTGCACACTGCCGTCCTTGTAGTACGGCTTCATCGACCCCGAGTAGTCCACGACCAGGTAGACGGCGGCCCGCTGCCCGTCCAGGCCGTGCTTCGTGAGGGACACCCCGGCGCTCTTGTACAGGCTGACCAGCGCGGGTGCCGTCTCCTGGACCTTGCTGAGACTGATCGCGACCATGGGCCACACCCTCCCACACCGGGACATGCGGCGGCGCCTGCCCGGTCGTCCGGTCGGGGACAGTGGGGCAGACGCCGTCTCGGGGGGTGTCCGGGGGCTGGGCCCCCGGACCTCCCGCCCGTACGCCTTTGTACGGGACGCTCGGTGACCGGCCGTCAGACCATCAGGGAACGGTCGGTCGGCCGGATCGGGGCCGGCAGGTCGCTGGCCCCGGTCAGGAAGCGGTCGACGCCGCGGGCGGCCGAGCGGCCCTCCGCGATCGCCCACACGATGAGGGACTGGCCGCGGCCGGCGTCACCGGCGACGTAGACGCCCGGCACGTTGGTCCGGAAGTCGCGGTCGCGGGCGATGTTGCCGCGCTCGTCCAGCTCCAGGCCGAACTGGTCCACGAGACCGTTCTCGCGGTCCGTACCGGTGAAGCCCATCGCCAGCGTCACCAGCTGGGCGGGGATCTTGCGCTCCGTGCCCGGCTTCTGGGTCAGCTTGCCCTCGACGAACTCCACCTCGGTGAGGTGCAGCCACTGGACGTTGCCGTCCTCGTCGCCCTCGAAGTGGGTGGTGGAGACGGAGTAGACCCGCTCGCCGCCCTCCTCGTGCGCGGAGGTGACCTTGTAGAGCATCGGGAAGGTCGGCCAGGGCTGGCCCGGGTTCCGCTCCTCGCCCGGCCGGGGCATGATCTCCAGCTGCGTGACGGAGGCCGCGCCCTGACGGTGGGCGGTGCCCACGCAGTCGGCGCCGGTGTCGCCGCCGCCGATGACCACGACGTGCTTGCCCTCGGCGGTGATGGGGGGCGCCACGAAGTCGCCCTCCTGCACCTTGTTGGCCAGCGGCAGGTACTCCATGGCCTGGTGGACGCCCTTGAGTTCGCGGCCGGGGACCGGCAGGTCACGGGCGGTCGTGGCGCCGGCGGCGATGACGATCGCGTCGTACCGCTTCTTCAGGTCGGTGCCCTTGAGGTCGCGGCCGATCTCGATGCCCGTGCGGAAGCGGGTGCCCTCCGCGCGCATCTGCTCGATGCGGCGGTTGATGTGCCGCTTCTCCATCTTGAACTCGGGGATGCCGTACCGCAGGAGGCCTCCGACGCGGTCCGCGCGCTCGTAGACGGCGACGGTGTGGCCCGCCCGGGTCAGCTGCTGGGCGGCGGCGAGACCCGCCGGGCCCGAGCCGATGACCGCGACCGTCTTGCCGGACAGCCGCTCCGGGATCTGCGGGGCGACGTCACCGGTCGCCCACGCCTTGTCGATGATCGAGACCTCGACGTTCTTGATGGTGACGGCCGGCTGGTTGATGCCGAGCACACACGCCGACTCGCACGGAGCGGGGCACAGCCGGCCCGTGAACTCCGGGAAGTTGTTCGTGGCGTGCAGACGCTCGGACGCCGCCGACCAGTCCTCGCGGTAGGCGAAGTCGTTCCACTCGGGGATCAGGTTCCCCAGCGGGCAGCCGTTGTGGCAGAACGGGATGCCGCAGTCCATGCACCGGCTGGCCTGCTTGCCGATGATCGGCAGCAGCGAGCCCGGGACGTAGACCTCGTTCCAGTCCTTGAGCCGCTCCTCGACCGGGCGGGACCTGGCGACCTCGCGGCCGTGGTTGAGAAAGCCCTTGGGATCAGCCATTGGTCGCCGCCTCCATCATCTTCTCGGTGATCTCGGTCTCGGAGAGACCGGCTCGCTCGGCGGCGTCCTTGGCGGCGAGCACTGCCTTGTACGTGCTGGGGATGATCTTGCTGAAGCGCTCCACGGAGGCGTCCCAGTCAGCGACCAGCTTCTCGGCGACGGTCGAACCGGTCTCCTCGGCGTGGCGGCGCACCACGTCGTGCAGCCATGCCTTGTCGGTGTCGTCCAGCTCCTCGACCGCGCCGAGGTTGCCGGAGTTGACGTGGTCGCGGTTCAGGTCGATCACGTAGGCGACGCCACCGGACATGCCGGCCGCGAAGTTGCGGCCCGTCTCGCCGAGGACCACGGCGTGACCGCCGGTCATGTACTCGCAGCCGTGGTCGCCCACGCCCTCGGAGACGACCGTCGCGCCGGAGTTGCGGACGCAGAACCGCTCGCCCGTCCGACCGCGCAGGAACAGCTCGCCGCCGGTCGCGCCGTACGCGATGGTGTTGCCCGCGATCACCGAGTACTCGGCGAGGTGGTCGGCGCCCCGGTCCGGGCGGACGATCACCCGGCCGCCGGAGAGGCCCTTGCCGACGTAGTCGTTGGCGTCGCCCTCCAGGCGCAGCGTGACACCGCGCGGGAGGAAGGCGCCGAAGGACTGGCCGGCCGAGCCGGTGAAGGTGATGTCGATGGTGTCCTCGGGCAGGCCCGCGCCACCGAACTTCTTCGTCACCTCGTGGCCGAGCATGGTGCCGACCGTGCGGTTGATGTTGCGGATGGCGACCTGGGCGCGCACCGGCTGGGCGTCGGTCGCGGAGTCCGCCGCCAGCGCGTCGGCGGCGAGCCTGATCAGCTCGTTGTCGAGCGCCTTCTCCAGGCCGTGGTCCTGCTCGATGACCTGGTGGAGGGAGGCACCCTCGGGCAGCGCCGGCACGTGGAACAGCGGCTCCAGGTTCAGGCCCTGGGCCTTCCAGTGGTCGACGGCCCGCTCGACGTCGAGGACCTCGGCGTGACCGACGGCCTCCTCGATCGAGCGGAAGCCCAGCTCGGCGAGCAGCTCGCGGACCTCTTCGGCGATGAACGTGAAGAAGTTCACCACGTACTCGGCCTTGCCGTTGAACCGGTCGCGCAGCACCGGGTTCTGGGTGGCGATGCCGACCGGGCAGGTGTCCAGGTGGCAGACGCGCATCATGACGCAGCCGGAGACGACGAGCGGCGCGGTCGCGAAACCGAACTCCTCGGCGCCGAGCAGCGCGGCGATGACGACGTCGCGGCCGGTCTTGAGCTGGCCGTCGGTCTGCACGACGATGCGGTCGCGCAGGCCGTTGAGCAGCAGGGTCTGCTGGGTCTCGGCGAGGCCCAGCTCCCAGGGGCCGCCCGCGTGCTTCAGCGAGGTCAGCGGGGAGGCGCCGGTGCCGCCGTCGTGACCCGAGATGAGCACGACGTCCGCGTGCGCCTTGGACACACCGGCCGCGACCGTGCCGACGCCGACCTCGGAGACCAGCTTCACGTGGATGCGGGCCGCCGGGTTGGCGTTCTTGAGGTCGTGGATCAGCTGAGCCAGGTCCTCGATGGAGTAGATGTCGTGGTGCGGCGGCGGCGAGATCAGGCCGACGCCCGGCGTCGAGTGACGCGTCTTGGCGACCCACGGGTAGACCTTGTGGCCGGGCAGCTGGCCGCCCTCGCCGGGCTTGGCGCCCTGCGCCATCTTGATCTGGATGTCGTCCGCGTTGACCAGGTACTCGGAGGTCACGCCGAAGCGGCCGGAGGCGACCTGCTTGATCGACGAACGCCGCGCCGGGTCGTACAGCCGGTCCGCGTCCTCGCCGCCCTCACCGGTGTTGGACTTGCCGCCCAGCTGGTTCATGGCGATGGCGAGGGTCTCGTGCGCCTCCTTGGAGATGGAGCCGTACGACATGGCGCCGGTGGAGAAGCGCTTGACGATCTCGCTGACCGGCTCGACCTCGTCGACGGAGATCGGCTCCCGGCCGGAGCTGAAGCCGAACAGGCCGCGCAGCGTCATGAGGCGCTCGGACTGCTCGTTCACCCGGTCCGTGTACATCTTGAAGATGTCGTAGCGGCCCGCGCGCGTCGAGTGCTGGAGGCGGAAGACCGTCTCCGGGTCGAACAGGTGCGGCTCGCCCTCGCGGCGCCACTGGTACTCGCCGCCTATGTCCAGGGCGCGGTGGGCCGGCGCGATGCCGCTGGCCGGGTAGCCCTTGGCGTGGCGGGCGGCGACCTCCTTGGCGATGACGTCGATGCCGACGCCGCCGATCTTGGTGGCCGTGCCGTTGAAGTACTTCGCGACGAAGGCGTCGTCGAGACCGACGGCCTCGAACACCTGGGCACCGCGGTAGGAGGCGACGGTCGAGATGCCCATCTTGGACATGACCTTCAGGACGCCCTTGCCGAGGGCGTAGATCAGGTTGCGGATCGCCTGCTCGGGCTCCATGCCGTCCAGGAAGGTGCCCGCGCGCAGCAGGTCCTCGACGGACTCCATCGCCAGGTACGGGTTGACGGCGGCTGCGCCGAAACCGATCAGCAGGGCCACGTGGTGGACCTCGCGGACGTCACCGGCCTCGACCAGCAGGCCCACCTGGGTGCGCTGCTTGGTGCGGATGAGGTGGTGGTGGACGGCCGCGGTGAGCAGCAGCGACGGGATCGGCGCGTGCTCGGCGTCGGAGTGGCGGTCCGACAGGACGATGAGCCGGGCGCCGTTCTCGATGGCCTCGTCGGCCTCGTCGCAGATCTCCTCGATCCGCGCGGCCAGCGCGTCGCCGCCGCCGTGCACCCGGTACAGGCCGGAGAGGGTCGCGGCCTTGAAGCCCGGCATGTCGCCGTCGGCGTTGATGTGGATGAGCTTGGCCAGCTCGTCGTTGTCGATCACCGGGAAGGGCAGCACGACGGAGCGGCAGGACGCCGCGCTCGGGTCGAGCAGGTTGCCCTGCGGGCCGAGCGAGGAGCGCAGGGAGGTGACCAGCTCCTCGCGGATGGCGTCCAGCGGCGGGTTGGTGACCTGCGCGAACAGCTGGGTGAAGTAGTCGAAGAGCAGCCGCGGGCGGGCGGACAGCGCGGCGATCGGCGAGTCGGTGCCCATCGAACCGAGCGGCTCGCCGGCGGTCTTGGCCATCGGCGCGAGGATGATGCGCAGCTCTTCCTCGGTGTAGCCGAAGGTCTGCTGGCGGCGGGTGACCGAGGCGTGCGTGTGCACGATGTGCTCGCGCTCGGGCAGGTCGCTCAGCTCGATCTCGCCGGCTTCGAGCCACTCGGCGTACGGCTTCTCGACGGCGAGCTGGGCCTTGATCTCGTCGTCCTCGATGATGCGGTGCTCGGCGGTGTCGACGAGGAACATCCGGCCGGGCTGGAGGCGGCCCTTGCGGACGACCTTCGCCGGGTCGATGTCGAGGACGCCGACCTCGGAGCCGAGGACGACGAGGCCGTCGTCGGTGACCCAGTAGCGGCCGGGACGCAGACCGTTGCGGTCGAGGACGGCGCCGACCTGGACGCCGTCGGTGAAGGTGACGCAGGCCGGGCCGTCCCAGGGCTCCATCAGGTTGGAGTGGAACTGGTAGAAGGCGCGGCGGGCGGGGTCCATGGAGTCGTGGTTCTCCCACGCCTCCGGGATCATCATCAGCACGGAGTGCGGGAGCGAGCGTCCACCGAGGTGGAGCAGTTCGAGCACCTCGTCGAAGGACGCCGAGTCGGAGGCGTCCGGCGTACAGATGGGGAAGACGCGGTCGATGCGCTCCTGGTCCCCGAAGAGGTCGGAGACGAGCTGCGACTCGCGGGCCGCCATCCAGTTGCGGTTTCCCTTGACGGTGTTGATCTCACCGTTGTGCGCGACGAAGCGGTAGGGGTGGGCGAGCGGCCACGACGGGAAGGTGTTCGTCGAGAAACGCGAGTGGACGAGCGACACGGCCGAGGCGAACCGGCGGTCGGACAGGTCCGGGAAGAAGGGTTCGAGCTGGCCGGTGGTCAGCATGCCCTTGTAGACGATCGTGCGCGCGGACAGCGAGGGGAAGTAGACCCCGGCCTCGCGCTCGGCGCGCTTGCGCAGGACGAACGCGCCGCGGTCGAGGTCGATGCCCTTCGAGACGCCGTCGGTCACGAAGACCTGGCGGAAGGCGGGCATCGTCGAGCGGGCGGTGGCGCCGAGGAGTTCGGGGGCGACCGGGACGTCGCGCCAGCCGAGGACCGTGAGGCCTTCCTCGGCGGCGATCGTCTCGATATGCGAGACGGTGTCCTGGAGGCCGTCCTCGGGCAGGAAGGCGATGCCGACGGCGTAACCGCCGGCCTCGGGCAGCTCGAACCCGGCGACCTCGCGCAGGAACGCGTCGGGGACCTGGGTGAGGATGCCCGCGCCGTCGCCGGAGTCCGGCTCGGAGCCGGTGGCGCCACGGTGCTCGAGGTTGCGCAGAACGGTCAGCGCCTGCTCGACCAGCGTGTGGCTCGCCTCGCCGGTGAGGTTGGCCACGAAGCCGACGCCACAGGCGTCGTGCTCGTTGCGGGGGTCGTACATACCCTGCGCAGCAGGGCGAGCATCCATGAAAGACCAGTTCTGGCCATTCGCGGAATGCTGGGACGGCTGGCGCGGCGTACGCATCGGCTCTCCCGTCGTCGTCTCAAGTGGCATATCTGCGAGCGAAGGGACGACGTTGGCCCTCTGCGTAAGTGCAAAATTTCGTGCAGGTTACATGATGGAGCGGTTCTCGGGAACCGGATACTCCGTTCCAACATGCGGACGCCGTGGGGTGCCGGCGGGGTGCCTCAGAAGCGGCTGAAAGTATGTGGGGACCGAACCGGACACCATCGGTCAGATCGGTGCCTGTCGGTCCGCGGGGCGGAGGGGACGTCGTAGCCCACCCCGCGAGTGCGCCGCGAGCCTCATTGCCCACAGCGCTTACGGCTCATGCCCGTTGGTTAAGCGTTCGAAACCAGCGAGTAACGGCTATTTATGCGGCCCATCGCATAAGTAGCAGCCAATCTATCCTACGGCCGTTCCGAAGAAACTGCCCAGGGCGTACGTCACACCGGCCGCCGCCCCTCCGAGGACGAGCTGCCGCAGCCCGCTGTACCACCAGCTTCGCGCGGTCACCCTGGCCACCACCGCACCGCACAGGAACAGGCCGAGCAGCGCCAGCAGGACGGCCGGCCACAGCACGGTCGCGCCGAGCAGATACGGCAGCACCGGCAGCAGGGCGCCCAGCGCGAAGGCACCGAAGCTGGACCCGGCGGCGACCAGCGGCGAGGGCAGGTCGCCGGGGTCGATGCCCAGTTCCTCACGGGCGTGTATCTCCAGGGCCTGCTCGGGGTCGCGCGACAACTGGGAGGCGACCTGCCGGGCGAGAGCGGGCTCGACGCCACGGGACTCGTAGAGCGCGGCCAGCTCGGCCTCCTCGTCCTTCGGGTGCTTTCTCAGCTCACGCCGCTCGACGTCGAGTTCCGCCTCGACGAGTTCGCGCTGCGAGGCGACGGAGGTGTACTCACCGGCGGCCATCGAGAAGGCGCCGGCCGCGAGGCCCGCGAGGCCGGTCAGCACGATGGTCTGCCGCTCGACCGCCCCGCCGGCGACACCGGTCATCAGGGCGAGGTTGGAGACCAGGCCGTCCATCGCGCCGAAGACGGCCGGACGCAGCCAGCCGCCGCTCACGTCCCGGTGGGTGTGGTTGCCGCGGTGCGCCTCGTGCAGCGCCGCCTCGGTCTCGATGAGAGCCATACCGATCTCCATGAAAAACGTCTGCGTGCCGTCCGGACGTCGACCCGGACCGCCCTCTTTGGACTCATTCCATTTTTCGACGACACCCAGACTATGCCTGGCCAGCCTTGCCCGCCAGCAAGGAAAGGCTGCGCTAACCTGCGGTTTTACCCTCGTTCGCTCATTCGATCGGCAGCCCGCACAGATGTCGACCGGGTGACATGAGAGCTCCGGAGGCTCAGGTCAACCGCCGACGGTGGGACACATCCGCAAAGGGCTCCGCACCCGCGCGCGGCCCCCGACGAGAGGCCCCGTATGGCATCGATCGTCTGCGTGCCCCCGGCCCCGGCGCCGGGTGACGCCACCGCCCCGCGCGAACGGGCCCGCGGCGCCCTGCTCGGCCTGGCCGTCGGAGACGCCCTCGGGGCACCGGCCGAGAACCTCAAGCCCTCCGAGATCCGCGCCCGCTGGGGCCGGATCACGGGTTATGTCACCGACCGGCCGGCCGGCACCGACGACACCGAGTACGCGATCTTCTCCGGCCTGCTGCTGGCCCGGCACGGCTCCGCGCTGACCCCCGCCGACGTGGAGGCGGCCTGGCACACCTGGATCGCCGACCGCGACGAGGGCCCCTTCCGCGGCGCCGGCTTCAGCGAACGCGGCACCCTGGAGAACCTCCGCCGGGGCCTGGCCGCACCCATCTCCGCCCAGCACCGGCACGCCTGGAGCGACGGCCTCGCGATGCGCGCCGCCCCCTTCGGCGTCTTCGCCGCGGGCCGCCCGGCCGAGGCGGCCCGCCTGGTCGCGATCGACGGCTCGGTCAGCCACGACGGCGAGGGCATCTACGGCGGCCAGGCGGTCGCCGCGGGCGTCGCCGCCGCGATGGCCGGAGCGCCGACGGTCGCCGTGGTCGCCGCCGCGCTGGCCGTGATCCCCGACGACTCCTGGACCGCCCGCTCCCTGCGCCGCGCGGTCGCGGTCGCCCACCGCGGCGAACGCGCGGTCCGCTCCGCCGTCGTCATCGGCGGCTACCCGTGGACCGACCTGGCCCCCGAGGCGGTCGCCCTCGCCTTCGGCGCGTACGCATCGGCCGACGGCGACTTCGCCCGGTCCGTCCTCACCGCCGTCAACATGGGCCGCGACGCCGACACCACGGCCGCGGTGGCGGGCGCCCTGGCCGGCGCGACCCAGGGCATCTCGGCGATCCCCCCGGACTGGGCGGCGGCCATCGGCCCGGCCCGCGGCAGCTGCCTCCCGTCGATCTCCGGCCACCACATCCTGGACGTGGCCGACCTCCTCGTACCGGAAGCGGCGTCATGAGGCCGCCGGGGCCGTGGGACGAGGGAGCGGCGGGCGGCCCGGCGACTCTGCCGCCGGTCCCGGACGACATGAGCGGCACGCTCAGCGCGAAGCCGATCGGTGCCACGCCCGCCGACGGCGAGCACGCCCCACAGGGGCCACCCGATACCCGCACGGGCGGCGCGGGCGGGAATCACTCCCCGGCCGAAGGCGAAGCCGAGGCGGGAACGACCCTCCGCCGCCGGCAGGCGCACCGCACCGAGGGCCTCCTGCTGGGCCTGGCCGCGGGCGACGCCGCCGGCTGGCCCGCCGCCCGCCACCGCGCCGCCCGCATGCCGGAGTGGACCCGCCGCCTCACCCGCGAGCTGGACACCTTCGCCGAACAGAACGCGACGACCACCCTCCCCGTCCCCATCGCCCTCAACCAACCTCCCGAACCCCTGCGCCTGGGCCCGTCCGACGACGCCGAATGGGCGGCCTTCGCCGCGGAGGCGGTCCTGCGGGCGGGCGACGACACCGTCCTCGGCGACCTCAGCCGCCGGCGCCGTATGCGCGCCGCCATCGACCTCACCTGGAACGCCCTCGCCGCCGAGGTCGCCGCGTCGGCGGACCGCGCCCCCGAGGTGGAGTCGGCCGTACTCCCCCTGCGCGCCCGGATCTCCGTCCGGGCCGGCCTCGGCAACCTGGCCACCGGCCTGCGCCCGCCCGCCACCGGTCACGACAACCCGCACTACTTCGACGACGCCGCCTGCGTCCGCGCCTGCGTGCTCGCGGTGGCCCACCCCGGCGACCCCCGACTCGCCGCCGAACTGGCCGAGTTCGACGCCCGCTACACGCAGGACGGCGACGGCGTGCACGGCGCCCGAGCCATGGCCGCGGCCCTCTCGGTGGCGCTGGCCGGCGCGGACACCGGGACCTGCGTGACCGCCGCGCTCGCCGAACTCCCCGAGGGCACCGAGATCGGCCGCAACGCCCGGCACGCGCTCACCCTGGCCCGGACCGCGGAGAGCGCGTTCGCCCTGGTCCCCCTGCTGGAGCATCAGATCGTCGACCACGTCTACAGCTACGGCATCGCCGCCGCCGAGACCGTCCCGGTCGCCCTCGCGCTGGCCACCGCGTCGGGCGGCCGGATCGCGCAGGCCGTACCGGCGGCGGCCTGTCTGTCGCGGGTCGCGGACTCCGCCCCCGCGCTCGCGGGCGCACTGACCGGTGCGCTGGGCGGCGCCGCGTCGATCCCGGCGAGCTGGCGGGACGCCTGCCGCACACTCTCCGGCTGCGCCCTGCCCCGCCTCACCGGCACCGACCTGGTGGAACTCGCCGAACTCCTGGAAGCCGCACAACCGGCCGCAGCAGGAGGATGATTCGGATCATGACACCCAAAACGGAAGAAAGCGGCGAAGGAGTCGGGGAAACCCGGGAGAGGGGAACCCCGGCGGGCCCGGCCCTGGAGGAACGCGTCACCGGCGCCCTCGTCGGCGCGGCCGTCGGCGACGCCCTCGGCGGGCCGGTCGAGGGCTACTCCCCCGACCAGATCCTCCAGCGCCACGGCGGGCGCGTACACGGCGTCGTCGGCCCCTGGAACGGCGACGACTGGCGCACCGCCCGCCCCATCGCGCCATACCACAAGGGCGACGGCCACGTCACCGACGACACCTTGATGACCCACGCGCTGATCAGGGTCTACGCCACGGTCCGCGACCACCTGGACGCGTACGCACTCGCCGACCACCTGGTCCCGGACCTGATGACGAACCCTCGCTGGATCCCGGAGCTGGAGGCCGAGGCGCTCCCCCTCCAGCGCCTCTTCCTGGCGGAGAAATGGCTGGTCACGCGGATCCACTACGGCCATGTCGACCCGCGCGAGGCAGGCGTCGGGAACATCGTCAACTGCGGTGCCGCGATGTACATGGCCCCGGTCGGCCTGGTCAACGCGGCCGACCCGGCGGCGGCCTACGCCGAGGCGATCGATCTCGCGGGCGCCCACCAGTCCTCGTACGGCCGTGAGGCGGCGGGCGTCTTCGCGGCGGCGGTGGCCGCGGCCTGCGCACCCGGCGCGACACCCGACTCGGTGGTGGCGGCGTGCCTGTCGCTGGCCAAGGACGGCACCCGCGCGGCGATCGAGCAGGTCTGCGAAGTGGCCGCCCGCCACCGGGACTTCGAGTCGGCGCTGGCCCCGATCCGGGAGGCGGTGGCCCCCTACGACACCGTCGGCCCCGACTACCGGCAGCCCTCCCTTGCCGCCCGCCGCCCCTCCCGGCTGCACGCCATCGAGGAACTCCCCGTCGCCCTGGGCATGGTGGTGACGGCCGGCGGCGACTACCGCCACTCGGTGCTGGGCGCGGTGAACTACGGCCGTGACTGCGACTCGATCGCGACGATGGCCGGCGCGGTGACCGGCGCCCTCGGCTCCCCCGTGCCGGACGAGTGGTCCAAGAGGGTCGCGGAGGCCAGCCGCCTGGACCTGTGGTCACCGGCGACGGCCCTCACCGAGGTCGCCCGGGAGATCTTCGAGAAGGACGTCCACCGCCGCAGGGCGCACGAGCGGGCGTTCGCCGGCCTCGGGGGCCGGTGATGCTCCGCCTGACCTGGGTGCAGCCCGAAGACCTCGTCGGCCACGAACTCCGGCAGGCGGCCCAGGACGGCCGTGAACCCTCGGCGGTCGCCGCCCGTTGGCGGGCGGCGGGCGGCCACGAGGCCCCGGAACGGGCCGGCGCATCGCCCCGGCGCGCGTCGCCCTATCTCCGCCTCCTGGCCGAGGACCTGCTCGACGAACTGGCGGACCTGCCGAGCGCCTTGGCGGAGGACGAGCCGACGGACCTGTCGAAGATCAGGGCCGCCTGCCCGGCGTGGCCCGCCGAGCCCGCCGGCGGCCGGGGCGCCGCGCTCACCCCGGCCGCCCTGGAAGCCGCCTGGCTCGGCCGGGCAGCCGGCTGCCTCCTCGGCAAACCGGTGGAGAAACTCCCCCTCGACGCCATCCGCGCCCTGGCCGCCGCCACCGGCAACTGGCCGCTCACCACCTACTTCACCGCGCGTGGCGTCCCCCCGGCCCTCCTGGAGGCCCACCCCTGGAACCGCCGCTCGGCCGGAAACTCCCTCGCCGAGAACATCGACGGCATGCCCGAGGACGACGACCTCGACTACCCCCTGCTCAACCTGCTCCTGCTCCGGCGGCACGGCAGAACCTTCACCACCGCCGACGTGGCACGACTCTGGCTCGACGAACTCCCGGCAGGCCGCACCTTCACCGCCGAACGACTCGCCTACCGCAACCTCCTCCACGGCATCGAACCCCCGCACACCGCCCGCCACCGCAACCCCTTCCGCGAGTGGATCGGCGCCCTCATCCGCGCCGACGTCCACGGCTGGACCAACCCCGGGGACCCGGCCGCCGCGGCGGGGCAGGCACACCGGGACGCCACCCTGACCCACACCGCGAACGGCGTCTACGCGGCGATGTTCACGGCGGCCACCATCGCCGCCGCCGCGACCGGCGACCACGACATCCACGCCTGTCTGCGCACGGGCCTCACCGTCGTCCCGCCCCGCTCCCGCCTCTTCCGAGCCGTCACCCACGCGATCGGACTCGCCCGCGAACACGCCGGCTTCGACACGGTCGTGGACCGCCTCCACGCCACGCACGGCGCGACCCACCACTGGGTCCACGCCGTCCCCAACACGGCCCTGATCGCCGCCGCCCTCACCCACGCCGACGGCGACTTCTCCGGCTCCGTCTGCCGTGCCGTGTCCGGGGGTTGGGACACCGACTCCAACGGCGCCACCGCGGGCAGCGTCGCCGCGCTCCTGGCCGGCACCCCGGCCGCCCTCCCCGACCACTGGACGACCCCGCTCAAGAACCGCCTCGCCAGCTCCGTCGCCGACTTCGACGGCACCGGCTTCGACACCCTCGCCCACCTCACCCACCGGGAGGCTGCACGCCCATGACCGACATCGTCGTGCTCGGCAGCACGAACATGGACCTCGTCGCCTACGTCGAGAAGGCCCCGCAGCGCGGGGAGACCGTCACGGGACGGGAGTTCCGTACGATCCCCGGCGGCAAGGGCGCCAACCAGGCCGTCGCCGCCGCCCACGCGGGCGGCACCGTCTCGATGATCGGCGCGGTCGGCAACGACTCCTTCGGCACCCGCCTGCGCTCCACCCTCGAACACTGCGGGGTGAACACCGACCACCTGCGCACGGTCGAGTCCCCCTCCGGCACCGCGCACATCGTGGTGGACGACGAGGGCGGCAACGCGATCGTCGTCGTCCCCGGCGCGAACGGCACCGTGGACCACCTCGTGCCCGGCGACGCGGTCCTCATCGCCTCCGCCGACGCCCTGCTGCTCCAGCTGGAGATCCCGCTCGCCGCGGTCGTCGCGGGCGCCCGCGCGGCCCGCGCGCACGGCGTCCGGACGATCCTCACCCC
>NZ_JARGEF010000219.1:0-13754 GCF_033794725.1 Streptomyces sp. ID05-39B
GTGGTGGCACACGGGGGCGGGCTGCTGCTGGTGGGCACCGCGGCGTACGAGCCGTGGCATCTGGCCGCCCACCTGGTGGACGAGGCCGCCTGGTCCGGTACGCCGGAGCTGGCCCCCACGCTCGTACGGCACGGCGCCCGCCCCTCGGACCCGGCGCATCTCGCGGTGGGCCTCGGCCGGATCGAGGCGGCCCGCCGGGGCGAGACCCTGCTGGTGGTGTCGCCGGAGGGGGACGTGCCCGTGCTGGAGCGGGTGTCGGACGCGCGGCGGGCCGGAGTGACCGTGCTGGCCCTCGGTCCGGGCGAGGGGGAGTTGACGGGCCTGGCCCACGAGATCCTGGCGGTGCCGGACGGCTCGGAGCTGGACCTGGACACGGTGCAGCACCTGGTGAGCGCGGCGGCGGGCGAGCAGGCGGTGCCCTCCAGGGGCCGCCGCCGGCTGCGCGACAGGTTGTCGAGGCTGGCGGAGTCCCTGACGGCACCGCCGCCGGCCCCCTGGTGACAGCCGTGGGGGCTGTCGGATCAGTCGTCGTCCCCGGTGGCGGACGCGGGGGCGTCGTGCCACTTGGGGTCGTTCTCCCATTCGAGGTTGCGTTCGCGGGCCGACTGCATGGCGTGCTCGGCCTCCGCCCGGGTGGTGTAGGGGCCGAATCGGTCCTTGGCCGGGCACTCGGGCCCTTCCTCGACCTTCTTGTGTTCCAGGCAGTAGTACCACTCGCCCGGCTTGCCGACCGTGCGCTTCTTGAACAGGGCCATGACCAGCTCCTCTCGCCACCGTCATGTTCCCCCACCGGCGCTGGTTAGACTCGCTGGCATGTCTGGCCAGTCGCTGCTCGCGCCCGGGGAGCTGTCCCCCCTCCGTTCCGTGCCCGGAAACATCCGTCGTCCCGAGTACGTCGGCAAGCCCGCGCCGGCCCCGTACTCCGGGGCGGAGGTGCAGACGCCCGCGACGATCGAGGCGATGCGCACCGCCGGGCGGATCGCCGCGCGGGCCATGGCGGAGGCGGCGAAGCTGATCGCGCCGGGCGTCACCACCGACGAGCTGGACAGGGTGGCGCACGAGTACATGTGCGACCACGGCGCCTATCCGTCGACGCTGGGCTACCGCGGTTTCCCCAAGTCCCTGTGCACGTCCGTCAACGAGGTGATCTGCCACGGCATCCCGGACTCGACGGTGCTGCGGGACGGCGACATCGTCAACCTGGACGTGACGGCTTACATCGGCGGGGTGCACGGCGACAACAACGCGACGTACCTGGTGGGGGATGTCGACGAGGAGAGCCGGCTGCTGGTGGAGCGGACCAGGGAGTCGCTGGAGCGCGCGATCAAGGCGGTCCGGCCGGGCCGGCAGATCAACATCATCGGCCGGGTCATCGAGTCGTACGCCAAGCGGTTCGGGTACGGGGTGGTGCGGGACTTCACGGGGCACGGCATCAACTCGTCGTTCCACTCGGGGCTGATCATCCCGCACTACGACAGCCCGCACGCGACGACGGTGATCCAGCCCGGCATGACGTTCACGATCGAGCCGATGCTGACGCTGGGGACGCACGAGTACGACATGTGGGACGACGGCTGGACGGTCGTGACGAAGGACCGCAGGCGGACGGCCCAGTTCGAGCACACGCTGGTGGTCACGGACACGGGCGCGGAGATCCTCACGCTGCCCTGAGCCGACCACCACTGCCCCGACCCGACCCGGCCCGCTCTCCGTTTCCCGGAGGGCGGGCTTTTCGGTGTCCGGGTAGGTTTTTACCGACGCGCTGTCGGAAAGGTTACCGACAGCAGGTCGGCAAGACATTGACTTAGGTAACCCTAACCAGAGAAACTCGGGTCATGGACTCCTTCTCGACAGTCATCCGCACCGCGTCCCACGAGCAGCACGTGGAGGCCGAGACCTCCACGTTCATGAGCGACCTGCTCGGCGGCCGGCTCGGCGTCGACGCGTATGCGCGCTACACCGAGCAGCTGTGGTTCGTGTACGAGGCACTGGAGGCCGAGGCCGGGCGGCTGGCGTCGGATCCGGTGGCGGGGCCCTTCATACGCCCGCAGCTGTTCCGCCGACACGCGCTGGAGCGGGACCTGGCGCATCTGCGGGGTGCCGGATGGCGGGCCGGGCTGTCCGCGCTGCCGGCGACGCGGGCGTACGCGGAGCGGGTGCGCGAGTGCGCTCGGTCCTGGCCGGGCGGGTACATCGCCCACCACTACACGCGCTACCTCGGCGATCTCTCCGGCGGGCAGATCATCCGCGACCGGGCCGAGAAGGCGTGGGGCTTCGAGAAGAAGGGCGACGGCGTCCGCTTCTACGTCTTCGAGGAGGTCGGTAACCCGGCCGCCTTCAAGCGGGAGTACCGGGAGCTGCTGGACGCGGTGCGCGCGGACGACCTGGAGAAGCAGCGGATCGTGGCGGAGTGCAGGAAGGCGTTCGCCCTGAACACGGGC
The DNA here is from genome assembly GCF_033794725.1 of Streptomyces sp. ID05-39B. NCBI lineage: Bacteria > Bacillati > Actinomycetota > Actinomycetes > Kitasatosporales > Streptomycetaceae > Streptomyces > Streptomyces sp. ID05-39B. Next base: position 2,442 of record NZ_JARGEF010000219.1, read on the forward strand.
GTGTTCCGGGCGCTGGGCGAGGAGTTCCCGCTCTCGGCGTGAACCACCGCGCCGTGCGGTGCGGCCGGACGGGCCGGGCCCCCTCGCCTGCCGGCGCGGGGGCCCGGAGCCATGTCAGTCGCTGAGGCCGTAGTCGACGTCGGTGCCGCAGTGGGCGCCGCCCCAGAAGAGGTCGCTGGAGGACGTGTCGATCCCGCCGAAGTACGGGCTGCAGACGACGTGGTCGTCGCCGCCCTCGTAATGGCGGTCGGCCGCGCCGGCGCTGGTGGCGCCCGCGGCGGTGAGGGCGGCGCCCAGGACGACGGCGGCCAGGGCAGAACGGATGCGCATGGTGCTCCTCTCAACGTGACTGAGTGATCACGCCCAGAGGTCCCCGTTCGCCGCCCGGCGCACACGCGGCTCCACCCGTACGGGGGTGCGCCCTGCCATCGGTACCGCGCCGGGTCAGCGCTCCAGCAGGACCCGGCCACCGATCTCGACCCAGCCGTACGGCTGGGGGGCGGTGAGGATCTGGGAGCCCGCGCCCTGGGTGACGTTCAGGGCCCGGCCGAGCAGGTCGGTGAGGAGCAGAGCCGCCGCGCCGGTCGCCTCGTCCTCGTCGATGCCGTCGTCGCGGCCGGGGAAGCCCCGCGCCCGGACGCGTCCGGCGGGCTCGTCCTCCCAGGCCCAGGCGTAGATCCACTCGCCGCGCGGCGGCACGGGCAGGTCGTCGACCTCGGCGGCGGAGGCGTACTGACGGAGTGTGCGCGGCGGGACCCACTCGGCGCGGGCCTCGATCCAGCTGAACTCGCCGTCCAGGCGGGCACCCACCACCCCGGCGGGGGTGACGAGTTCGGGCACGTCGAGCAGCCAGGCCGCGCCCACGCAGGGGTGCCCGGCGAACGGCAGCCGCAGGGTGGGCGTGTAGATGTCGATGACCCCGCGCTCGGGGTCGTCCACGAACACGGTCTCGCTGAAGCCGAGTTTCGCCGCGAGGGCCTGCCTGTCGTCGCGGTCGGGCAGCACCGATCCCTCGCGGACGACGCCGAGTTCATTGCCGTATCCGCCGTTCGGTGCGCAGAACACGCGGACCACGTCGTAATCAGTCACCGGGGAATTGAAGCACTGCCCGGGGCGGTGCCGTCCGCCCTGACCAGGTAGCGGGCACAGGTGGCTGACCTGAGCTTCCGCATGACCGTCCTGGACAAGCCCTCCGAGCCCGCCGCGGAGGCCGCGGTCGCCGTCGGCCCCCTCAAGAAGCCCGGCCGGGCTGGTCCTCGGGCTGCTCGTGCTCGTGCCGGCCGCCGCCGGACTCGGGGCCTCTCCGGTGCCCCTCGCCGACGTGTTGTCGTCCGTGCAGCCCCGGACCGGTCTGGGCGGCGCCGCGTTGGACCGGGTCGCCGAGTCGGTGCTGTGGAACGTACGGTTCCCGCGGATCGTGCTCGCGCCGCTCGCCGGCGCCTCACTGGGCTGCGCGGGCGCCCTGATGCAGGGCGTGTTCGGCAATCCCCTCGCGGAGCCCGGCGTCATCGGGTCTCCTCCGGCGCGGCCGTGGGCGCGGTCGCCGCGTTCGGGGTCGGGGTCGGGGTCGGGACGGTGCCGGCGTTCGCCTTCGCCGCCGGCCTCCTCACGTGACCCCGCGCCGCGACCTTTGAACTCCCTTTGGCTTCTCTGTGGAGGGACTTGACCGGACCATGGGGTCCGTTTTTAGCCACCGTGATCGGGTCGTGCTCTTACAGCGTCCATGAGAGGTGAATCACGGTCCGGGAGGGTATTACGCAGGTAAGCCTTGGATAAGTTAGGCAAGCCTCACTGAGACCTGTGAACCCTGTCACGTAATTTTTCAGCCACGCTGGGAGCCCTCATGCGCGCCGCCAGACTCTCCGTCGCCACCGCCACCGCCGCCGTCGCGGCCCTGACCGCCGTCACGGGCTGCACCGAGAAGAGCGACGCCGGAGCCGGCGACCGGGTGATCGGCGTGACCGCGACCGACGACAAGTGCGAGACCACCACCAAGGAGATCGCGGCCGGACACGTCGAACTCGCCATCGAGAACAAGGGTTCCAAGGTCACCGAGGTCTACCTGCTCTTCCCCGACGACCGGGTGGTGACCGAGCGGGAGAACATAGGCCCCGGCACCAAGCAGCGGGTCACCGCCGAGGTGAAGGCCGGCAGTTACCTGATCGCCTGCAAGCCGGGCATGAAGGGCGACGGCATCCGCCAGGACCTCAAGGTCACCGGCGGCGGCGCGGCCGCCGCGCGCGACCCGCGCCTCGACAAGGCCGTGGCCGCCTACCGGGCCTACTCGCAGGCGCAGGCCGACGAGACCCTGCCCAAGGTCGAGGCCTTCGTGAAGGCGGTCCAGGCGGGCGATCTGGAAGCCGCGAAGAAGGCGTACGCGCCCTCGCGCATCGGCTGGGAGCGCACGGAGCCGGTCGCCGAGTCCTTCGGCGACATCGACCCGAAGGTCGACGTCCGCGAGGACGGCCTGGAGGACGGGCAGAAGTTCACCGGCTGGCACCGCCTGGAGAAGGCCCTCTGGCAGGACAAGAAGATCACCGCCGAGGAGAAGACCCTCGCCGGCCAGCTCGTCACCGACCTGACCGACTGGCAGAAGCGGGTCGGCAAGGCCGAGATCAGCCCCACGTCGATGGCCAACGGCGCCAAGGAACTCCTCGACGAGGTCGCCACCGGCAAGGTCACCGGCGAGGAGGAGCGCTACTCGCACACCGACCTGGTCGACTTCAAGGCCAACGTCGAGGGCGCCGAGAAGGCCTTCGACCTGCTGGAGCCGGTCGCCAAGGAGAACGACCCGGCGCTGGTCACCGAGCTGGACAAGCAGTTCACCGCGCTGAACACGCTGCTCGACAAGTACCGCCCGAACACGTCGTCCTACGAGTTCACCTCCTACGACAAGGTCGGCGCCGCCGGCCGCAAGGAGCTGTCGGACGCGGTGAACGCGCTCGCGGAGCCGCTCTCCAAGCTCGCCGCCGCCGTGGCCAAGTAGCCGAGTAGCCAAGTAGCCAAGTAGCCGAGTAGCCAAGTAGCCGAGTAGCCGAGTAGCGGGAAGGCCTCACCGACATGACGGACACGGACAGCACCCCACCCGCGCCCAGCCGGCGCGCGCTGATCGGCTGGGGCGGTGCGGGCCTCGCGCTCGGCGCCGCCGCGGCCGGCGGCGCTGCCGCGATGACGCGCACCGGAGGCGACGTCGACCCGGCCGGCGCCGCGGCGGGCGGCGCGATCGCCTTCCACGGCGCCCGGCAGGCGGGCATCGCCACGCCCGTCCAGGACCGGCTGCACTTCGCCGCGTTCGACGTGACGACCACCGACCGGGCCGAGTTCGTCGAGCTGTTGAAGGACTGGACGCGGGCCGCCCGGCAGATGACGGCGGGCAGGGCGGTGGGCGAGGGCGCCTACGGCGGGCTCGCCGAGGCGCCGCCGGACGACACCGGCGAGGCGCTGGGCCTCAAGCCGTCCCGGCTGACGCTGACGATCGGCTTCGGGCCGTCCCTGTTCGGCAAGTTCGGGCTCGCCGGGCAGCGGCCCGAGGCGCTGGTGGACCTGCCCAGGTTCGCCGGGGACAACCTGGACGCGAACCGCAGTGGCGGCGACCTGTGCGTGCAGGCATGCGCGGACGACCCGCAGGTCGCGGTGCACGCGATCCGCAACCTGGCCCGGATCGGCATGGGCAAGGCCGTCATCCGCTGGTCACAGCTCGGCTTCGGCAAGACCTCCTCCACCACGCCCGACGCGCAGACCCCGCGCAACCTGATGGGCTTCAAGGACGGCACTCGAAACATCGCGGGCACCGAGACGGACCGGCTGGAGAAGTTCGTCTGGGTCGGCGAGAAGGACGGTCCCGCCTGGATGACCGGCGGCTCCTACCTGGTGGCCCGCCGCATCCGCATGCACATCGAGACCTGGGACCGCACCTCGCTCCAGGAGCAGGAGGACATCTTCGGCCGCGACAAGGGCGAGGGCGCCCCGGTCGGCAAGGCCAAGGAGCGCGACGAGCCGTTCCTGAAGGCCATGAAGCCGGACGCGCACGTACGGCTCGCGCACCCCGACACCAATCACGGGGCGACGCTCCTGCGCCGCGGCTACTCCTTCACCGACGGCACCGACGGTCTGGGGCGGCTGGACGCGGGCCTGTTCTTCCTCGCCTACCAGCGCGACGTGCGCGAGGGCTTCATCCCCGTGCAGCGCAACCTCGCGACCGACGCGCTCAACGAGTACATCCAGCACGTGGGTTCGGCCGTCTTCGCGATCCCGCCCGGCGTCCGGGACGCGGACGACTGGTGGGGCCGCACCCTGTTCGCCAAGGAGGCCTAGCCCGTGTTCTCCAACTACCTCATCGGACTGCGCGAGGGCCTGGAGGCCTCTCTCGTCGTCTGCATCCTCATCGCCTACCTGGTCAAGACCGGCCGCCGCGACGCCCTGAAGCCGGTCTGGACGGGCATCGCCGTCGCGGTGCTGCTCTCGCTGGGCTTCGGTTCCGCCCTCGAATTCGGCTCCCAGGAGCTGACGTTCGAGGCGCAGGAGGCGCTCGGCGGCTCCCTGTCGATCCTGGCCGTCGTCCTCGTGACGTGGATGGTGTTCTGGATGCGGCGCACCGCCCGGCATCTGAGGTCCGAGTTGCACGGCAAGCTGGACGCGGCCCTCGCCATGGGCACCGGCGCGCTGGTCGCCACCGCGTTCCTCGCGGTGGGCCGGGAGGGCCTGGAGACGGCCCTGTTCGTGTGGGCGTCGGTGCACGCGGCCGGTGACGGCACCCCGCGCCCGCTGATCGGCGTCGCCCTCGGCCTGGCCACGGCGGTCCTCCTGGGCTGGCTGTTCTACCGCGGCGCCCTGCGCATCAACCTGGCGAAGTTCTTCACCTGGACGGGCGGCATGCTGGTCGTCGTCGCGGCGGGCGTGCTGGCGTACGGCGTCCACGACCTCCAGGAGGCCGACTGGGTTCCGGGTCTGACGGAGAAGGCCTTCGACGTCACCGGCACGATCCCGCCCGACAGTTGGTACGGCACGCTGCTGAAGGGCGTGTTCAACTTCCAGCCCGATCCGACCGTCGTCCAGGTCACGGTGTGGCTGCTCTACCTGGTGCCGACCCTCGCGCTGTTCCTCGTCCCGGTAGGGTTCGCCTCCGGAAAGGGGAGGGTGAACGCACCTGATGACCAGGGAACGCAGCCTGACGACCGGCCGTCCGCGGCACCGCGGACGTGACCGTGACGCACTGATCGCCGTCTCGCTCGCCGCCGTCACGCTGACGGCGAGCGGATGTGTCGTGGTGCACGGGGAGCGCGAGGTGCTCCCCGCCGCCACGAAGGCCGAAGCCGCCAAGGCGGTCGAGCAGTTCACGGCCGCCTACAACAAGGCGGACGCGGCGTACGACCCCTCCCTCGACGCCGAGTACACCACCGGGGCGCTCGGCGCGATCGACGCGGCACGGCTGAAGGCGGGTCGCGTCAACAACCCGGACGGCAACCCGCGGCACACGCCGCTGACGCTGACCGACGTCAACTACACGATTCCCGAGAAGCCCGGCTGGCCCCGCTGGTTCGTGGCCGACGCGCAGGCCAACAAGGGCGGCGACGCGCGCTGGGTGCTGGTGTTCACCCGCGGCGGCCTGGCCGAGCGGTGGCAGGCGGCGTACCTCACGCTGGTGGCGCCCGGCGCACTGCCCGAGTTCCCCAAGGACAAGGACGGCTGGGCCGAGGCCGTGCCGGCCGACACCGCCCAACTGACGCGCTCGCCCGCCGGCTTGAGCGCCTCTTACACGACGTACCTCAAGGACGGCGGGGGCACGTTCGCGGACGGTGCGTACACCAGTGAGCTGCGTGCCACGCGGGCGAAGAACGCCAGCAAGCCCGGACTGGCCACCCAGTACATCGACGAGCCTCTGAGCAACGGCGACTTCGCGCCGCTGGCGCTGCGCACGGCGGACGGCGGGGCGGTGGTGTTCTTCGCCACGCACCACTACGTGAAGCAGACGGCGGCGGCGGGGGCGACGGTGCCCGCGCCCAACCGGAACGTCCGGGCGTTGACCACCGGGGAGATCAAGCAGTCGTTGACGATGGAGTTCGTCGCCAACGAGATGGCCGTGGTGCCGGCCGCCTCCGGCGCGGGCAAGGTGTCGATGACGAGCCGGCTCGAAGGGCTGACGGCGGCGAAGGGCGAGTAGGGCGCTCGAAGGTCGAGCAGGGCGAGCAGGGCTTGCGAGGGAGCGAGTGGGGCTCGCCAAGACTGAGCGGGGTGCCGCCCTCGCTCAGTGGCGGGTGGGCCAGGTCGCCTGGTCCTCGCCCGCGTACTTGGCGCAGGCGTCGGTCAGGGACTCCAGGAGGGTGAGGGGGTCCGGCAGGGGGTGTTCGGGGCCTCGGAGCCAGTGCACGGCCTGGCCGTCGTCGCCGGGGAGGCGGGCCGGGGGGACCAGGACGTAGGAGCCCCGGCAGTGCCAGCGCAGGCCCGGGTGCTCGTCCATCGTCTCGGGGTGGCAGTCCAGCTGGCAGGGCCACCACTCGTCCTCGTCCTCGGGGGTGCCCCGGGTGAGGGTGAAGAACAGCATGCGGCCGTCGTCGCTCTCGGCGACCGGGCCGACCTCGACACCGGCGGCGAGCAGCCGCTCCAGGGCCTCGCGGCCGGCGTCCATGGGCACGTCGAGGACGTCGTGGGTGGTGCCGGTCGCGGTGATGAAGTTGGCCTGCGGCTGGTGCCGGGCCCAGCGCTCGATCTGCGCGCGGTCGGTGGTGGACTGCGTGTGCCAGGCGAAGGAGAGCGGGTGCCGGCCGGGCGTCGGACAGCCGACGCGGTCGCAGGAGCAGCGGTAGCCCGAGACCGGGTGGGCGGCGGGCGCGAGCGGCAGTCCGGCCGCGGCGGCGGCGAGGAGCAGGTCTTCACGGCCGCCGTCGTCGGCGGCTTCCTTGGGGCGGCGGCCCCGCAGCCACTGGGAGATTTTGCCCTGCTTGCCGGTCCGGCCGTCGAACTCCGCGCTCATCTATCCCCTCGCCTCGCTGTGGTGCGGACAGCATGCCCTATGGTCCCACCATCTGGCGCATCGGGGGTCCGGAGCCCCAAAAGGGGCAGGTGGGGCGAGGGGTACGGATGTGCCGGATGGGATGCAGCGTGACATCACCATGGTCAGCGGGGGCGGTCAGCGGGGCGCGAGGCCGTACAGGGCGTAGTCGACGAGGGTGTCGGTGTACTCGTACGAGATCGGGCCCGTGTACTGGAGCCAGCGCTGGGCCAGCGGGGAGATGAAGAACTCCAGGGCGATGCGCGGGTCGATCTCGGGGCGGACCTGGCCGGCCCGCTGGGCGGCGCGCAGCCGGTCGACGTACAGCTGGAGGCTGGGTTCCATGAGCTGGGTCATGAAGCGGCGGCCGACCTCCTCGTTGACGACGCCTTCGGCGGCGAGGGCGCGCGAGGGTGCCTCGAAGCGGGGGTCCGTCAGCTGGTCGACGGTGGCCCGCAGCACGGCCTTGATGTCGGCGGCGAGGTCACCGGTGTCCGGGATGACGAAGTCCTCGCCCGCCTCGCGGGAGGCCTGGTGACTGAGGTCGAGGAACGCCTCCAGCAGGACGTCGGCCTTCGATCCCCACCAGCGGTAGATCGTCTGCTTGCCGACGCCCGCGCGGGCGGCGATGCCCTCGATGGTGGTCCGCGGGTAGCCGACCTCCGCCACCAGGGCGAGCGCGGCGTCATAGATGGCGCGCCGGGACCGCTCGCTGCGGCGGGTGGTGTCGGGGGCCGGCTTTCCGGGTTGGGTGACCATGGGACGACGGTACCAAGAACATGAGACGGGCCGTCTCGCCACGGGGTCCGGCCGGGGCCTACTCCCCCGGGTACCGCACGCCGATCCGCTCCCGGACGGTGTCCAGGGTCCGCATCACGGCGAGGGTGCCGTCGAGCGGGACGAGCGGGGACTCGGTCTCCCCGGCCCGCACCGCGCGCATCACCTCACGCGCCTCGTGCCGCATCGTCGTACGGGGCCCGTCGGCCGGGTCGGCGGTGAACTCCTGCGGGTCGCGGCCGGCCCGGTGCAGGACGAAGCGGTCGGGGTGGAAGAAGCCCGCCGGGATGTCGATACGGCCGCGGGTGCCGGTGACCGACGCGGTGACGCCCGTACCGCCGACGAGGGAGCAGTGCAGCGCGGCCAGCGCACCGGAGTCCCAGGACAGGGCCGCCACCGTCTGGAGGTCGACGCCCTCGGCGGAGATCACGGCCTGCGCGGAGACGCTGGTCGGCTCGCCCAGCAGCAGGTGGGCGAAGGAGACCGGGTAGACGCCGAGGTCGAGAAGGGCGCCGCCGCCCTGGGCCCGGTCGCGCAGCCGGTGCGAGGGCGGGAAGGGGCCCTCGAGGCCGAAGTCGGCCTGCACGGTCCGCACCTCACCGATCGCGCCGTCGTCGACGAGGGCCTTCATGCGGCGGATGACGGGGTTGCAGTACATCCACATGGCTTCCATCAGGAAGCGGTCGTTGTCGCGGGCCAGCGCGACGAGTTCGGTGGCCTCGCGCAGGTTCAGCGTGAACGCCTTCTCGCACAGCACGTTGCGGCCGGCCTCCAGGCAGAGGCCGGCGGCGACGCGGTGCGCGGAGTGCGGGGTGGCGACGTAGACGACATCGATGTCCGCGTCCTTGGCGAGCGTCTCCCAGTCGCCGTACGCCCGGGGTATTCCGAAACGCTCGGCGAACGCCCCCGCCGACGCTTCGGTGCGTGACGCGACCGCCACGACCTCCGCGTCCGGCAGGTCGATCAGGTCCGCGGTGAACGCGGCGGCTATCCCGCCGGTCGCCAGAATCCCCCACCGCACCGTGTCCGTCGTCATGCGCCCACCCTCATGCCGTCCCAGTAGTCCGTACCATCCGTACGAACTGAGAGCATAGGTGGCGCAGACGTCACCGAGGGAGGGGCCACATGGCCGAGGGTGGGGCGATACCGGACGTGTCGCGGACGGCCGTGACCGGGCAGGGGGCACCGCCGCGGGCGGCGCGCCGGGCGGGGCTGCTGGTCACGCTCGTGCTGGGCGGGCTGACCGCCACTCCCCCGCTGGCCATGGACATGTATCTGCCTGCGCTGCCGGAGGTCACCGACGCGCTGCACGCGCCCGCCACGACCGTGCAGCTCACGCTGACCACGTGCCTGGCCGGAATGGCGCTGGGGCAGCTCGTGGTGGGCCCGATGAGCGACCGCTGGGGCCGTCGCCGCCCGCTGCTCGTGGGTCTCGCCGTGTACGTCGTGGCGACCGCGCTGTGCGCGCTGGCGCCGACCGTGGAGCTGCTGATCGCCTTCCGCCTCGCCCAGGGCCTCGCGGGCGCCGCCGGGATCGTCATCGCGCGGGCCATGGTGCGCGACCTGTACGACGGCGTGGCCATGGCCCGCTTCTTCTCCACCCTGATGCTGATCTCGGGCGTCGCCCCCGTGGTGGCGCCGCTGATGGGCGGGCAGATCCTGCGCGTCACGGACTGGCGGGGCGTGTTCGTGGTCCTCACCGCCGTCGGCATCCTGCTGACCGCTGTCGTCGCCGCCAGGCTCCCCGAGACGCTCCCGGCCGCCGAGCGGCACTCCGGCGGCGTCGGGGAGGCGCTGCGTTCGATGCGGCGGCTGCTCGCCGATCCGCCCTTCACCGGCTATCTGCTGACCGGCGGCTTCGCCTTCGCCGCGCTGTTCGCGTACATCGCGGCGTCGCCGTTCGTGATCCAGGAGATCTACGGCGCCTCGCCGCAGACGTTCAGTCTGCTGTTCGGCGTGAACTCCGTCGGGCTGGTCGTCGTCGGGCAGATCAACGGCAAGGTGCTGGTCGGCCGGGTCAGCCTGGAGCGGGTCCTGGCGGGCGGCCTCGTGGTCGTCACGCTGGCGGCGGCAGCGCTGCTGCTCATGGCGACGGGCGTGTTCGGCGAGGCCGGGCTGGTGCCGGTGTCGGTCGCCCTGTTCGTGCTGATGTCCGCGATGGGCGTCACCCTGCCGAACGCCCAGACCCTCGCGCTGCTGCGGGTCCGCCACTCTGCCGGGTCCGCCTCCGCGCTCCTCGGCACCACCTCCTTCGCGATCGGCGCGGTCGCCTCCCCGCTCGTCGGTGTCGCCGGCGAGGACACGGCCGTCCCGATGGCCGTCGTCCAACTGGTGGCCGCGGTGGTGGCGCTGGGCTTCTTCGTGGGAATGTGCCGTCCCTGGAAGGACACGGGGGCGGCGGCGAAGGACGAGGCTCCCGCGAAGGCGCTTTCCGAGCTTTCCGCTCGTGCGACGCCGGAAGTGGGAGAGGACAGCTGAGCGCACCGAGGCTGCGGGTCGACACCCCGGAACGGGCCGGGCTCGACCCCGAGGAGATGCGCCACCTCGCGCGCGAGGTCCAGGAACTGACCACCGGGGCACACCCCTGGGCGGCCGGCGTCGTCGTGGTCGCGGGGCGCGGACCCGTCATCGCCGTGCAGGAGGCGGCGGGCTGGGCGGTGCGGTACGCGCGCTACGACCCGCAGGCCGGCGCCGGCGTGGAGCTGCCGGCCGCGTCCCGCGTCCCGATGACCGTCGACACGCCCTTCGACCTCGCGTCCCTCACCAAGCTGTTCACGGCGGTGGCCGCGGTGCAGCAGATCGAGCGCGGCACGCTGGGCATCGACGCGCGCGTGGGCGCCTATCTGCCCGACTTCCGGGCCGCGTCCGCCCATGACATCACCGTGCGCGGCCTGCTCACCCACACCTCGGGGCTGCGTCCCGAGCTTGCGCTGTACGACTGCGCCGACGACGCCGGCCGGCTGGAGCTGCTGCGGGCCGAGGCGCCGGTGAGCGAGCCCGGGACGTACGTCTACTCCGACCTGAACATGCTGCTCCTCCAGCACCTCCTGGAACGGCTCACCGGGCGCACGCTCGACGTCCTGATCCACGACGGGATCACCCGCCCGCTGGGCATGACCTCCACCGGCTTCGGCCCCTGCCCCGGTGCGGCCGCCACGGAGGACCAGCGGCGGCCGTGGGCGAAGGCGGACCGGGGGCCGCTGCGGGGCGAGGTGCACGACGAGAACGCCTGGGCGCTGGGCGGGGTGGCCGGTCACGCGGGGCTGTTCTCGACCGGGCGTGACCTCGCGGTGTTCTGCCGGGCCCTGCTGGCGGGCGGCTCGTACGGCCCCGCGCGGATCCTCGGACCCGACTTCGTCGAGCTGCTGCTGACCCCGCCGGGGCTGGGCTTCTCGATCGACCAGGCGTGGTTCATGGGGGAACTGGCGGGGCGGGGCGCGGCCGGGCACACGGGGTTCACGGGCACCTCGCTGGTGATCGACCCGTCGACGGACACGTTCCTGGTGCTGCTGGGCAACACGGTGCATCCCCGGCGGCGGGAGGTGGGG
>NZ_JARGEF010000021.1:0-56136 GCF_033794725.1 Streptomyces sp. ID05-39B
GACCATGCGGGGAGGCCGGCCGGTGCGGGGGCGGGCAGGACGGCCCGTGCGGGCGCCGGGAGCAGCTCGGCGTCGGCGGTCCGGGGCGCCGCGAGCAGCTCCGCTTCGGCGGTCCGTGGCGCCGGGAGCGGAACCGGGTGGCCTCCCCGCTCCAGCCACCGTCGGGCCAGGCTGCTCGGCCGGGCGTCGGCGAACACGTCGTCGAGGTCCAGTTCCACGCCGAGATCGCGCTCCAGCTCCGCCGCCAGCTCCACGGCGTGCACGGAGCTGCCTCCGGCGTCGAAGAAGTCGGCGTCGGCGTCCAGGTGCCCCTGGGGCAGATAGCGCCCGGCCGCTACGGCGATGGCGTCGGCCAGGCCGTCGAGGTCGAGGTCGAGCACAGGGGTGTCGGGGCCGGCCACCGGCACCGAACCGGAGTCTCCTGGGGCGGGCTCAGGACCGGCCGGGTCGGCCGTCATGACCAGCGCCAGCAGCTCGCTCACGCCGAGTCCGCTCCCGCCCTGCTCGATCGCCTCGGCGGTGGTCCGCCCGGCGTTCACCGGCTGTCCGGCGTCGGTCCGCTGTCCGGCTTTCGCCGCCGCTTCCTCGTTCATGTCACGCATGAGAGCCCTTCACGATGTGCACGGTCCTTTCCCTGCTGCTGCGAAAGCGTTGCTGTCATTGTTCCCAGGAGCGGAACGCCCGCAGATGGTCGGGAGTGGCGACGGTCTCCAGGAGTTCGTCGTCCGGGTCCCCGCCGCCGAGCGCGGCCACGATCCGGCGGGCCGGGGCGTTGCGCGGGGTGCGCTCGGCCGTCAACCGGACCTTGGTGCAGCCCAGTTCGTCGGCGCGGTCGGCGAGCCGGGCGAGGAGCCTCTCCTCCACGCCCCGGCCCAGCGCGCGGCAGCTCATCAGCCAGGCGAGGACGTCGAGTTGGTCGCCCTCGGCGCGGACGGCGAGCAGGCCGATCTGGCCGTAGTCACCGAACCGGTCGCGGGCCGAGGCCGTCCACACCTCACCGCGGCCGAGCCACCGGTCGAGGTCGCCGCCGTCGGCGGAGCGGGCGCGCAGCGTGAACTGGTTGGTGCGCCGCACGAGTTGCTCGGCCCGCTGCAGGTCGTCCTCGCCGAGGGCGCGGACGGCGACCTCCAGGTGCAGCTGGGCGAGGAACTCCTCGAAGCCCGCCTGCTCGCGGACGGCGTCCCGTTCGCGTTCCTGGTCGTAGAAGTGGGCCCGCAGGGCGTCCTCGGCGGTGGCCGGGGCGGGGACCAGCGGCCACAACCGGGCCAGGAACTCCTCCAGTCCGGCGGCCGGCGGGCAGGTCACGGACAGCACCTGGGGCAGCGCGGCACGCATCCTGCCGATCTCGGCGGGGTTGTCGTCGAGGAACAGGAAGCTGTCCACGCCCAGGTTGAGGGTGCGGGCCGCCTCCGCGACGCGGGTCGGCTTCGGGCCCCAGGCGGCGGACAGGACGCTGAAGTGCTCGGCCTTCAGGAGGCTGTCGGGCCGGTCGAGGACGGCCCGGACGGTGTCCTCGTCGTTGTTGCTGACGAGCGCCAGCAGCGCTCCGGCCTCGCGCCACTGCAGGAGGCGGCGCGCGAGGAGGGCGCGCGGTCCGGTCAGGTCCACCGCGTCGGGGCCGATCTCGCCGGCCACGCCGCCCCACAGCGTCTCGTCGCCGTCGACGGCGATCACCTTGGGCGCGGGCCGCAGCACGGACCGGACGGTCTCGGCGAGGCACAGCGCGACCGCCGCCTGGAAGGGCGGGGTGAAGGGCAGGTGGGCGAGGCGTTCGGTGCGCTCGTCGAAGGGTTCCGCGACGGCGTGCCGGCGGGTCCAGTCGTCGGGGCGGAGCACCGCGACGCCGGGCAGCGCGGCGAGTTCGCCGGCGATCTCGTGCTCCCAGCGGGTGAGGCGGTCGTCGGTGCGGACGGCCGGCAGGAAGCCGACGATCAGCGGCTTGCGGGTCCGTTCGGCGACGGCCCGCAGCGCGGCCGGGTACTCGGTGCGCAGTTCGGCGAGGAGGGCGTCGTCGACCGGTCCGAAGCGTTCCAGGTCGGGCGCCCGCAGAAGGACGACGCAGACGGCCGTGCCGGGGTCCGCGAAGACGCCGGAGGGGTCGCGCAGGGCGGCGAGCACCTGGTGGTACGGGGCTTCGGCGACCGTCGGCCCGCCGTGCGGCGCCTCGTCCTTGAGGGCGGTCGCGCACATCAGCGGAAGGTTGCCCAGGGCGAAGGTGGCGGCGAGGGCGAGGGACGGGGCGGGCGCGGCCTCCTGGCCCGCGACCGGAGTCGACGCGTCCCGCGCCACCTCCCCCAGCAGCTCCACGAACTCCTCGCCGAGCGCGGCCGTGGCCGCGGGGTCGAGGATGTCGAGGTTGTGGTCGAGGCGGATGCGGCCCGCGTCGGGGGTCATGGTGATCATCAGGTCCAGGTCGGAGTAGCCGGTGCCGGCGGGCAGGACGTCGAGGTGGTCGAGGCGGCCGCCGTAGCGGACGTAGTTGAAGTAGACCTCGACGAGCGGGGCCTCGGCGCGGTGCAGGCCCTGGCGGGCGAGGGTCGCCAGTACGTCGGAGAACATGGCGCCCCTGGCCAGGAGCCGTTCCATACGGCCGTCGGTGCGCCGCAGCACGTCGGCGACGGGTTCGGCGGCCCGTGCCTCGGCGGGGAACGGGACGGGGACGCCGTAGAAGCCCACCGCGTCGAAGGCGTCGGCGTGGATGCGGGTGTCGACGGGGACGGCGAGCACGAAGCGTTCGCGTCGGCGCTTGCGGGCCAGGAGCACGGTCAGGGTGCCGAGGCAGAACGCGGCGGGGGTGACGGCGAGGTCGCTCGCGGCGGCGCTCACGCGGTCCATGAGCCCGTCGGGGAGCGTGACGCTGACGCTGCCCGCGCGGTACGTCCGCCGTTCGGGGCGTGGGTGCGACAGGGTCAGATCGAGCCGCTCGCTGCCGTCGAAGGCCTCGCGCCAGTCGTCCGTCGCCGTGCCCTCGCCCGCCTGCTGGGCCTCGATGAGGAGGTGGACGTCCCGGTTGGTGGGGTCCGCGCCGAGCGGGGTGCCGCAGAGTTCGGCGTCGATCTCGCCCGCCACGAGGAGCAGGGACTGGAGGTCGCTGACCGCGTGGTGGGCGCCGAAGACCAGGATCTGGCCCCGCTTCCCGCCGTCCAGCAGCTCGAAGCGCCACAGGGGCGCGCTCGCCAGGTCGAACTCCGGTTCCAGCAGCGCCCGCAGGCGCTCGGCGGCGTCCGGATCGTCGGTCACGGGCGTCCACCGCAGCAGCGGCGGCACCTCGCGGACGACGTGCAGCAGACGTCCGTCCGCGCCGGTCCGGACGGAGGTGCGCAGGGCTGCGTGCCGGGCGGCGAGGCGGTCCACGACGGCCGTGAGCGTGTCGCGGCCGGTGGGTGTGGTGAGGCGTACGGCGAGGCCGACGGCGTGGGCGGCCTGCGGCATGCCGGGGCGGGCGCTGCGCAGCAGACGTACGACGTCGCGGGTCGCCGGGTGCGTCTCGGTCTCGGGGACTTCGGCCACGGGATCGGCGGTGCGCTGTTCGGCCGCCCGTTCGGGCAGGGCGGCGGCCAGGGTCCTGGCCAGGCTCCTGATGTCGGCGGCGGCGAACATCTCGGCGGTGGGCAGTTCGACGCCCAGTTCGCGGGCGAAGGAGTTGCGCAGCCGCACCAGCATCAGGGAGTCCAGGCCGAGTTCCTTGAGCGCGCTGCTCGCGGAGGTGTCGACGACGCCGCCGGAGACCTCGCCGACGCGGGCGCGGACGTAGGCCTCCAGCCAGCTGACGCGGTCCTGGTCGGTGGTGGCGGCGAACACCTTGCGTACGAGTCCGTCGGCGTCGCCGGTGCCGGTGGGGGCGGTGACGAGGTCGGCGAGGATCGGGCGGGTGCGCACCGCGTCCGGGGAGAGGGCGAGGAGTTCCCAGTCGAGGGCGAGGGGGGCGAGCTGGCGGCGGCGGGTGTCCAGGACGCGGTCGAAGAGTTCGCCGCCCTCCTGCGGGGAGAAGGCGAGAAGTCCGGAGCGGCTGGTCTCGGCGGCGCGGGTGCCGGACCCGGCGACCATGCCGACGCCGGACCATGCGCCCCAGTCGAGGCTGAGCGCCCGTCGTCCGGTGCGGGAGAGGTGGTGGGCCCAGGCGTCGAGGAAGGCGTTGGCCGCCGAGTAGGGGCTCTGTCCGGGTGAGCCGAGCAGGCCGGCCGCCGACGCGAACAGGACCAGGTTGCCCGCCTCGGGGGCGAGTTCGGTGAGCAGGGCGGTGCCGAGCACCTTGGGCGCGAGGACGCGCAGGACGCGTTCGTCGGTGAGGTTGGCGACGGTGGCGTCGTCGAGGACGCCGGCCGCGTGCACGATCGCGGCGATGGGGCCGGCCTCGTGGCGCAGGGCGTCCAGGGCGGCCGTCAGGCTGTCGCGGTCGGCGACGTCGGCGCGCGTGAGGTGCACGGTGATCCCGCGTTCCTCCAGGCCGCGGATCCAGCTGCGGGCGTCCGGGGCGGGGGTGCCGCGGCTCATCAGGGCGAGGTGGCGGGCGCCGCGCCGGACGAGCCGTTCGGCGACGACGCGTCCGAGGCCGCCGAGACCGCCGGTGATCAGGTGCACGCCGTCGGGGGTGACGACGGGTGTGCCGTCGGTGTCGGGGCGGGTGCGGGTCAGGCGGGGGACGAGGCGGCCCGGCTCGCGCAGGGCGACGAGGCGTTCGTCGTCGGCGTGGCGCAGCTGGGTCCACAGGGCGTCGGTGCCGCCGGTGGGCGGCAGGTCGACGAGGGTGACCGTCAGTTCGGGGTACTCCTGGGCGACGGCGAGGCCGAAGCCCCAGGCGAGCGCCTGCTGCGGGTGGGCCACCTGCGTGCTGTCCCCGGCGGCCTGGCCGCTGTCCCCGGCTGTCCGGCCGTGGTGCCCGGCCGCCTGACCGTCGCCCCCGGCGGCCTGGCTGCCGCGGGCGACGACGAAGAGGCGCGGGGAACGGCCACGGGGGCGGTCGGCGAGGGCGCGGACGAGGTGGAGGGTGCTGAGGCAGCACAGCCGGGCCGCTTCCTCGGCGGTCGCCCCGTCGGTGACGGCCGGGGCGTCGAGCGCGCCGAGCTGTACGACGCGGGCGGGAAGGGTGTCGGGGTAGGCCTCGTCGAGGAGGCGGGCCAGGTGGCTCGGGTCGGCGAGGTCGAGGACGTACCGGCCGGGGCCCTCCGCGGTGAACGCGGTTCCGCCGCGGGCGACGACGTGCGGGACCTCGGTGCCGAGGCGGGCGAGGAGGTCGTCGGCCGTGCCGGTGGCGTCGGCGAGGATGAGCCAGCTGCCCTCGGTGGGGCGTTCCTGCGCGGCGGGGCGGGGCTGCCAGCGCGTCTCGAAGAGGGCACCGTCCAGCGGGGAGAGCGCGGCGAGCCCGAACTCCTCGGCTTCCAGGACGAGTTGACCGTCGTCGTCCCACAGGCGCAGGTCGAGGGAGGCGGTGTCGCCTTCCACCGCGCGCAGTTCGCAGCTGACCCAGACGGGTGCGGTGCGCCGTCCGGTGTGACGGACGCGGCCGAACCCGGCGGGCACGAACGCCCGCCCCTCGGGCGCGTCGCCGGGCAGGGCGGCGGTGTGCAGGGCGGAGTCGAGGACGGCCGGGTGGAACAGGTGCCCGGCGGTGGGCCGTTCGGCGAGTCGTGCGAGCGCGGCGCTGTCGCTGCGCCGGCCGGACTCCAGGTTGCGGAAGGCGGGCCCGTAGTCGATGCCGAGAGCAGCCAACTGGGCGTATACGGGCGCCAGTTCGACCACTTCTGTGCAGCTCGCGCGCAGCTCGTCCAGCCGTGGCTCGGGAACGGGTGGCGTGTCGACGAGCATCCGGCCGGTGACATGGCGTTCCCAGCGGCGCTGTCCCTCGGCGGCGGAGGCGACGGTGAACTCGCGGACGCCGTCCTCCGCCGGGCGCAGCACGAGCTGGATCCGTACGGGCCGGGCCTCGTCGAGGCGCAGCGGCTGGACGAACCGCACGTCCTCCAGGCGCACTTCGGTGCCGTCCGTCGTCACGGCGTGGGCGGCTTCCAGGGCCATGTCGAGGAACGCGGCGCCGGGCAGCCAGACCTCGCCCGTGACGCGGTGGTCGGTGAGGTAGGAGAAGCGGCTGTCGCGCAGGTCGACCTGGCTCTGGAAGAGGTGCCGGTCGGGTTCGTCGCTGGCCTCGACGTGCGCGGCGAGCAGCGGGGAGGCGCCGGCCGCGGTGGCCGGGGCGGGGGCGAGCCAGTGGCGTTCGCGGGCAAAGGCGTAGGTGGGCAGGTCGAGGCGGCGCCCCTGGGGGAAGAGGGCCGTGAGGTCCGGTGCGTGGCCCGCGGTGAACAGTTCGCCGATCCGGCGCAGCAGCATGGCGTGGCCGTCCTGCTGGCGGCGCAGGGAGCCGATGCCGACGGCGTCGATGCCGGCCTCGGCGGCGACGGCTTCGACGGCGGCGGTGAGCGAGGGGTGCGGGCTCAGCTCGACGAAGTAGCGGTAGCCGTCGTCCAGCATCCGTCGGATCGTGTCCGCGAAGCGGACCGGCCGGCGCAGGTTGGCGAACCAGTACGCGCCGTCCAGGCGGTCGCCGTCCACGGGTTCGGCGAGCACCGCCGAGTAGAGGGGGGTGTCCGTGCGGGTGCCGCGGACGCCGGCGAAACGGTCGAGGAGTTCGTCGCGGAGCGGTTCCATGAGCGGGCTGTGGGAGGCGAACGGCGTCGACAGCCTGCGCACGGTGACGCCCCGCTCCGCCAGCTGCCGGCCCAGCTCGGCCAGTGCCTCGGCCTCCCCCGAAACGGCGGTGGAGCGGGCGCTGTTGAGGGCGCCGACGAACAGCCGTCCCTCGTAGGGCGTGAGCAGTTCCTCGACCTCGGTGTGCGGGAGGTCGACGGCAACCATGCCGCCGTGCCCGACGAGCGGCACGACCGCGTGGGCGCGGCCGGTCACCACCGTCACGGCCTCGTCCAGGGTCAGGGCGCCCGCGCTGTAGGCGGCGGCGATCTCGCCCAGGCTGTGGCCGACCACGGCGTCGGGGGTGACGCCGAGGGCACGCCAGGCGGCGGCCAGGGCCGCGTTGACGGCGAACAGCACCGGCTGGAGGTATTCGGTGCGCTCCAGCGGGGAGAACTCCTCGGGTGCGCGCAGCACATTGAGCACGGACCAGCCGACCTGCCGCCGCACGGCCGCGTCGATGCGGGTCAGCTCCGCCCGGTAGGCCTGCGAGTCGGCGAACGACTCCAGGCCCATGCCCGGCCATTGGCCGCCGTGCCCGGCGAACAGGAAGGCGACCTTGCCGCTTGGCTCCTCGCGGGACGGAGCCACGGGCGCACGGCCGGACGCCAACGCGTCGAGGACGGTACGCAGTTCGTCCCGGTCGCCGGCCACGACGGTGGCGCGTCGCTCGAAGTGGCTGCGGTGCCGCGCCAGGGTGTGGGCGACCTCCGGCAGCGGGGTCTCCTCGGTGACGTACGCCGAGAGCCGTGCCGCCTGCCCGCGGACGGCGGCCTCGCTGCGGCCGGACAGCAGGAACAGGTGCTTGCCGCCGCCCGTCGCGGCCGGTGTGCCCGGTGCGGTCGCGGGCGCCTCCTCGACGACGATGTGCGCGTTGGTGCCGCTGATCCCGAAGGCGCTGACGCCCGCGCGCCGGACCCGCTCCCCGGTCGCCGGCCAGGGCCGGGCCTCCTGGAGGAGACTCAGTCCGCTGTCGTCCCAGTCGACGTGCCGGCTGGGCGTGTCGGCGTGCAGGGTGGCCGGGAGCGTCCCGTGGCGCAGCGACTGCACCACCTTGATCAGCCCGGCGACGCCCGAAGCGGCCTGCGCGTGACCGATGTTGGACTTCAGGGAGCCCAGGTACAGCGGGCGGTCCTGGGGCCGGGAGGCGCCGAAGACCTCGGTGAGGGCGTTCGCCTCGATCGGGTCGCCGAGCGTGGTGCCGGTGCCGTGCGCCTCGATGTAGTCGATGTCCTCGGGCGCCAGCCCGGACTGCTCCAGGGCGCGCCGCAGGACCAGTTCCTGGGCGGGGCCGTTCGGGGCGGACAGTCCCTGGCTGCGGCCGTCCTGGTTCACGGCGGTGCCGCGCAGCACGGCCAGCACCTCGTCGCCGTCGCGCCGGGCGTCGCCGAGCCGCTTCAGTACGAGCATGCCGGCGCCCTCGGCCCAGATCGCGCCGTCGGCGTCGTCGGAGAAGGAGCGACAGCGGCCGGTCGCGGACAGGCCGCGCAGCCTGCTGAACTCGACGTAGGTCTGCGGGGTGACCATGAGGGTGACCCCGCCGGCGAGGGCGAGGTCGCACTCGCCCGACCGCAGTGCCTGTGCCGCGAGGTGGGTCGCCACCAGGGAGGAGGAACACGCGGTGTCCACGGTGAGGGCCGGCCCGTGCAGGCCGAGGGCGTACGACAGCCGGCCGGAGGCGACGCTCAGCGCGGACCCGGTGCCGACGTAGCCGTCGAGCTGGTCGAGGCGGGTGCCGGCCAGGTACTCGCTGCCGAACATGCCGACGTACACGCCGGTGGTGCTGCCCGCGAGGTCCCCGGGCACGATGCCGCCGCGCTCCAGTGCCTCCCAGGTGGTCTCCAGCAGCAGCCGCTGCTGCGGGTCCATGGCGGCGGCCTCCTTCGGGGTGATGCCGAAGAAGCCCGCGTCGAAGGACTCGATGTCGTCGAGGAAGCCGCCGTCCCGGGCATAGGACTTGCCGGGGACGTCCGGGTCGGGGTCGTACAGGGACTCCACGTCCCAGCGGTCCGCGGGAAAGGGGCCGACGGCGTCGCGGCCGTCCGCGACGAGACGCCACAGGTCGTCGGGGTCGTTCACCCCGCCGGGCAGGCGGCAGGCCATCGACACGATCGCGATCGGCTCGTCGGCGGGGGCGGCGGCGCGGGCCGCCCGTGCGGGGGCCGCCCGGCGCCGGGGGCCGCCGAGCGCCGTGTCGAGCAGGTGGCGGGCGAGCCGTTCGGGGGTGGGGTGGTCGAAGAGGAGCGTGGCGGGCAGCTTGGCGGCGAGGCGGGCGCCGATGCGGTTGCGCAGCTCGACGGCGGTCACCGAGTCCATGCCGAGGTCGCGCAGCGGCTGGTCGGGGCGGACGGCCTCCGCCGAGCGCAGACCGAGGGCGCGGGAGGCCTCCTCGCGGACGAGGGCGAGGACGCGTTCGGCGCGTTCGGCCTCGGGCAGTGCGGCGAGCCGGTCGGCGAGGCCGCCGCCGCCCTGTCCTGCGGTCCGCGGGGCGGGCAGCAGGGAACGCCACAGCGCGGTCCCCGTCACCTGCTCGCGCAGCCGCGGCAGGTCGAGCGAGAAGGCCACGAGGTGGGGTGTGCCGCGCCGCAGGGCCAGTTCGGCCAGGTCACGGCCCTGGTCGGGGGTGAGGGCGCGGTGGCCGAGGCGGGCCATCCGGTCCAGGTCGGCGTGCTCGGCGGCGAGGCCCTCACCGGCCCAGGCGCCGAAGGAGACGGACGTGGCGGGCAGGCCCTGGGCGCGCCGGTGGTGGGCGAGCTGGTCGAGGAAGACGTTGGCGGCGGCGTAGTTGCCCTGGCCCGCGTTGCCGAGGACGCCCGCCGCAGAGGAGACCAGCAGGAACATCTCCAGCGGCAGTCCGGCGGTGAGCCGGTGCAGCTGGGCGGCGCCGTCGGCCTTGGGGCGCAGCACCCGGGCGAGCCGTTCGGGGGTCAGTTCGGCGATCACCCCGTCGTCCAGGACGCCCGCGCAGTGCACGACCCCTCGCAGCGGGTGCTCCTCGCCGACGCGGGCGAGGACGTCGGCGAGGGCGTCGGCGTCCGCGACGTCGCAGGCGGCGACCTCGGTGTCGGCGCCGAGCGCGGCGAGTTCGGCGACGGTCTCGGCGGCACGCGGGTCCGCGGTTCCTTGACGGGACGTCAGGAGGAGTCGGGGCACGCCGTTCTCGGCGAGCAGCCGGGCGAGGTGCCGGCCTACGGCTCCCAGGCCGCCGGTGACGAGGACGGTGCCGTCGGTGGGCAGGGGCCCCCCGTCGCCCGCGCGGGCACGGATCAGTCGCGGTGCCAGCAACTCGCCCGCCCGCACGGCGAGTTCCGGCTCGTCCTCGTGGGCCACGGCGGCCTGGACGGCGCCCGCGCGCTCGGAGGTGTCGAGGTCGAGGAGGGTGAGTCCGAGGTCCGGGTGTTCGGAGCGGGCACTGCGGGCCAGCCCCCAGAGCACGGACTGGGCGAGCGCCGGCACGGCGTCCCCCGCCCCGGCCGCGACGGCGCCCCGCGTCACCCAGAGGGTCCGCGCGGGTGCCTGCCCCGGCGGGAGGGCGAGAAGCGCCTGGAGTTCGGCCAGGGCGACCGCGGCCAGCTCCAGGGCCATGGAGGCGGGTTCGCCGTCGGTCTCCGGCCGCGGCCAGAACCGTACGACGACATCGGCGGCCGTGTCGGTCAGCGGGATCCCTGCACAGGCCAGTTCGCGCGCGGCCGCCGCGTCCCCGACGACGGACCAGGCTCCCTCCGGGACCTCGGACGCCTGGGGCAGGGCCGTCCACGCGACCTCGTACAGGTGCCGCCCGTTCTCCGATCCGGCGCTGAGGTCCGCCGGAGTGGCCGCCCGCAGCCGTACGTCCTCCAGCCGGCCCGCGGGGAAGCCGTCGGCGTCCCACAGCGTGACGTCGAGGGTCAGGTCGGTGTCCGTGGATCCGGTGCGGCGGACGGAGACGATCAGGTCGTCGGCGCGGCCTTCGAGGAAGGTGCAGCGGCCGACGGCGACGGGGAGCAGCACCCGCTCGTCGCAGGCGTCGAGCACGGCGGCCACGTGCAGGGCGGCGTCCAGCAGCGCCGGGTGGACGGGGTACGGGTCGGACACGTCCCGCGCCCCGGCCGGCAGCGACAGCCGGGCGAGGAGTCCGCCTTCGCCGGTGAGGACGGCTTCCCGTACGCCCTGGAAGGCGTTCCCGTAGCCGAGGCCGACGCCGGTCAGTCGTTCGTACGTCTCAGGGGTCCAGGCCGGTGCCGCGTCCTGCGGCCAGGCCGGGGGGCGCTCTCCCGTGGTGCCGGCCGGGTCGGCGCCGGACGCGGTGGCGTGCAGGGTCCAGCCCGTGGCCTCCTGCCCCCTCGGGCGGCTGTGCACGGTGACCTCGGTGGCGGGACCGTCGACGGCCACCTCGACGGACACCTCGACCGTGCCGGAGGCGGGCAGCACCAGGGGGGTCAGCAGGAGCAGTCCGGTGACGTCGGTGCTCTCGCCGGGGCGGGCCGCGGTGAGGGCGGCGCGGCACAGTTCCAGCAGGGTCGTGCCGGAGACGACGGTCCGGCCGAACACGGCGTGGTCGGGCAGCCAGTCGGCGGTGGCCGGGGACCACTCGTTGCGGAAGGTCCAGCGGGTCTCGTCGGCCGACCGGAGCTGGACGCCGAGGAGCGGGTGCGCGGCCCGGTCGAAGATCCCGCCGGTGACGGACGTGCCCTCGGGCTCGATCCAGTACCGCTGCGTGTCCCAGGCGTAGGTGGGGAGTGGTGCGTGTCCCGTGTCGGGTACGACGCGCTGCCAGTCGATGTCCCGGCCGTGGACGTGGAGTTCGGCCGCCGAGAGGTCCAGGCAGGAGCGGGCGTCCGTGTCCCGGCGCAGTGAGCCGACGACGACCAGATCGTGCCCGCTCTCCTCGCCGATCGTGCGCAGGGCCGTCGACAGGGCGGGATGGGGGCTGAGTTCGACGAAGCAGCGGTAGCCGTCGGCGGCCATGCGCTCCACGGTGGGGGCGAACCGGACGGGCTCGCGCAGATTGGCGTACCAGTAGTCGGCCTCCAGCTCCTCGGTGACGGGCTCGCCGGTGACGGTCGAATACCAGGCGACGGACGCCGGGTAGGTGGTGACGCCGTCGAGTTCGTCGAGGATGGCGGCGCGGACGGGTTCGACCTGTGTGCTGTGGGAGGCGTAGTCGACGTCGAGGCGGCGCACGAACACCTGCTCGCGGTCCAGTTCGTCGAGGAGTGCCTGGAGCGGCTCGACCTCACCGGCGATCACCGTGGAGCGGCCGCTGTTGACGGCGGCGACGGACACCGTGCCGTCCAGGCCGGCGAGCCGCTCCTCGACCTCGGTGTGCGGCAGGGCGACGACGGCCATGGTGCCGCTGCCGGACAGGGCGGTCAGCGCCTGGCTGCGCAGGGCCACCACCGCTGCCGCGTCGTTGAGGCTGAGGGCGCCCGCCACACAGGCCGCGGCGACCTCGCCCTGGCTGTGCCCGATGACGGCGTCCGGGCGGATCCCGCGGGCCCGCCACACGGCGGCGAGGGACACCATCACCGCGAACAGCACGGGCTGGACGACGTCCACGCGGTCCAGGGACGGCGCGTCGGCGTCGCCGCGCAGGACGGCGGCGACGGACCACTCGGTGAAGGGGTGCAGGGCCCCGTCGCAGCGGTCGAGTTCGTCGGCGAACACCGGATCGTGCGCGAGGAGGTCGCGGGCCATGCCGGCCCACTGCGAGCCCTGGCCGGGGAAGACGAAGGCGACCTTGCCGGTGGGGTGGGTCTCCTGAGGGCCCGCGGTGGTGCCGGGGTGGGGCTCCCCCGCGGCCAGCGCGTCCAGGGCGGCGAGGAGTCCGGCGCGGTCGGCGGCCTGGACCACGGCCCGGTGCGCGAAGTGGGTGCGGTGGTGGGCGAGGGTCGCGGCGACCGCCGGGAGCGGTGCCGCGGTCCCCTCCCGCAGGGCCTCGGCGAGCCGGCCGGCCTGCCCCTTCAGCGCGGGGAGGGTGCGGGCGGAGAGCGGGAGGAGGACCGGGGCCGGGAGGCCGGTCCCGGCCGCGGCGAGATCGGCGCCGGACACGGAGACCTGGGTCCCGGGCTCGGAGACATCGGTCCCGGATACGGCGAGCCCGGCGCCGGACGGGCAGCCATCGGTCCCGGGCGCGGCCAGGCCGGCGCCGGGTGCTTCCTCCAGCACCACGTGTGCGTTGGTGCCGCTGATGCCGAACGCGCTCACGCCCGCCCGGCGTACCCGGTCCGCGCGGCGCGGCCAGGCCTGGGTCTCGGCCGGCACCCGCAGGCCGCTGCCCTCCCAGGTGATGTGCCCGGTGGGCGTCCCGGCGTGCAGGGAGGCCGGTATGCGTTCGTGGCGGAGTGCCATGACGGTCTTGATGACGCCGCCGACGCCGGCCGCGGCCTGGGCATGTCCGATGTTCGACTTGAGCGAGCCGAGGGCGAGGGGCCGGCCGGCGGGGCGGTCGGGTCCGAAGACGGCGGCGAGGGCGTTGCCCTCGATCGGGTCGCCGAGGGGGGTGCCGGTGCCATGCGCCTCGACGTAGTCGATGTCGCCCGGACGGAGACCGGCGGCGTCGAGCGCGGCTCGCAGGACCCGTTCCTGGGCGGGGCCGTTGGGCGCGCTGAGTCCCTGGCTGCGGCCGTCCTGGTTGAGGGCGGAGCCCTTGACGACGGCGAGGATCTCGTCACCGTCCCGGCGGGCGTCGGCGAGCCGCTTGAGCAGGACGAGTCCGCAGCCCTCGGCCCACACCACGCCGTCCGCGTCGGCGGAGAAGGGACTGCACCGGCCCGACGGCGACAGCCCGCGCAGCCTGCTGAACTCGACGTGCCCGCGCGGGGTGACGAGCAGCGTCGCGCCGCCCGCCAGGGCGAGGTCGCACTCGCCGGCCGCGAGGGCCCGTGCCGCGAGGTGCAGGGCGACCAGGGAGGAGGAGCATGCCGTGTCGACGGTGACGGCGGGCCCCTGGAGGCCGAGGGTGTAGGACAGCCGTCCGGAGGCCACGCTCGCGGCGGAGCCGGTGCCGACGTGGCCGTCGAGCTGCGCGAGGGAGGCGGCACCCAGGTAGCCGCTGTCGTAGAGGCCGACGTAGACGCCTGTGGAGCTGCCGTCCAGGGTGTCCGGGACGATGCCGGCGCGTTCGAGGGTCTCCCAGGCGGTCTGGAGCAGGATCCGCTGTTGCGGGTCCATGGCGGCGGCCTCGCGCGGGGAGATGCCGAAGAAGGGGGCGTCGAAGCGGTCGATGCCGTCGAGGAAGCCGCCGCGCAGGGTGTAGGCCTTGCCGGTGGCCTCGGGGTCGGTGTCGAGGAGGCCGTGGGTGTCCCAACGGCCCGCCGGGACCTCGGAGATGACGTCCTGGCCTGCGTCGAGGAGCCGCCACAACGCGTCGGGGTCGTCGGCGCCGCCGGGAAAGCGGCAGGCCATGGAGATGATGGCGATGTCGTCGCCGAGGGGCCCTGCGGCGGCACCCTCGCGGGGCGCCGCGGCGTCCTGTCCGGCGCGAGCGGTGGTGTACGCGGTCGGCCGTTCGTCGAAGAGTGCGTCGGTGAGCGCGGCGATGGTGGGGTGGTTGAAGACGAGGGACGGTTCCAGGGTGCGGCCGACGCGCTCGGAGAGCCCTGCACCCAGGGCCACCAACTGGCGTGATCCCAGGCCGAATTCGGCTAGGGGGCGGTGCGGGTCGACGTTCAGCGGGTCGAGACCGGCCGCTTCGGCCACGGCCGAGGCCAGCCAGGCGCGCACGCCCTCGGCGGTCGCCGGGGACGGCTCGGGGTTCTGGGGCAGGGACGCGTTCGCAGGCATCTGGAGAGGTCCTCGTGAGCTGGGTGCGCGGCGGACTTCCGTACGCGGTGGAAGGCGCGGCCGGAAGGGAGGGGCGGTTCGACGGCCCTGGGTCTGTCGGGTGGTCGGGACGGACTCGCGGGCTGATCCGGGCGATGAGAACCCCGGGTCGTCGCCGCCGGCCCGAACGGGCGGGCCGGCGACGGCCGTTGTCATCCGGCGGTGGGTACGCCGACCACGGAGAGGGTGTTGTCGAGGTAGGCCGTGCGCGTGGCACGGCGCTGGATCTTGCCGCTGGAGGTTTTCGCAATGGTGCCGGGGTGGACCAGGACGACCTCCCGCACGGGCAGGCCGTGGGCGTCGCCGATCGCCGCACGTATCAGGTCGGTGATCTTCTCGGACTCACCGGCCGCCTCCGGGGCCACCTCGGCGACCAGGACGCTCTGTTCGCCCTCGACACCGCCGTCGACGGAGAACGCGGCGGTGCAGCCGGGGCGCAGCGCCGGGTGGGCCAGTTCGGCGGAGAGTTCGAGGTCCTGCGGGTAGTGGTTGCGTCCGTCGATGACCATCAGGTCCTTGAGCCGGCCGGTGACGAACAGCTCGCCGTCGCGCAGGAATCCGAGGTCTCCGGTGCGCAGGAAGCGGCCCTCGTGGCCGGGCAGGGTGGCGCGGAAGGACTCGCGGGTGGCGAGGGTGTTGCGCCAGTAGCCCTTGGCGACGCTGGCGCCCCGCAGCCAGATCTCGCCGACCTCGCCCTCGGGCAGTTCCCGCTGCCGCTCGGGGTCGGTGATGGCGACGGTCCAGCCGTCGGCGGGGCGTCCGCAGCTCACCGCGGCGGCGTCGCCGGTGCCCGTGGCGGTGTCCAGCAGGACGGGGGATGCGTCGACGAGGCCGCCGGTGACCATGAGGGTGGCTTCGGCCAGGCCGTAGCAGGGGTAGAGGGCCTCGCGGCGGAAGCCGGCCGGGGCGAACGTCTCGGCGAAGCGGCGCAGGGTGGCCGCGCGGACCGGTTCGGCGCCGTTGAAGGCGACCTTCCAGCCGCTGAGGTCGAGGCCGTCCAGGAGTTCGGGGCTCGCGTGCTTGAGGGCGAGTTCGTAGGCGAAGTTGGGGCCGCCGCTGCTGTGCGGGCGGTAGCGGTCGATGGCTGTCAGCCAGCGGTCGGGGCGCTGGAGGAAGTGCAGGGGCGAGAAGAGGGTGGTGGTGGCGCCGAGGTACAGCGTGTTCAGGACCGGCCCGATGAGGCCCATGTCGTGGTAGACGGGCAGCCAGCTGACGAACAGCTCCTGGTCGTAGGCGTCGAGCACGTCCGCGGTGTGGCCCATGCGTTCGGCGATGACGCGCTCGTTGTCGAGCAGGTTGCCGTGGGTGACGACGACGCCCCGCGGGGCGGAGGTGGAGCCCGAGGTGTACTGGAGGAAGGCCACGGAGTCCGGGGTGAGATCGGGCTCGCGCCAGGACGCGGCCGCCTCGTCGGCGATGTCCTCCGTGGCGAGGCAGGTGATCCCGTCGAGTTCGGGCAGCTGCCCGGCCATGGTGCCCAGGGCGGCGATCACCTCGCGCCCGCCGAGTATCACCTTGGCGTCCGCGTCGGCTATCAGGCGCTTCATGCGGGTCACGGCGCGGTGGTTCTGCGAGCGGCCCTGCGGGGGCACGCCGGGTACGGCGACGACTCCGGCGGAGAGGCAGCCGAGGTAGCCGCAGATGAACTCGAGGCCGGGCGGGTACAGCAGCATCGCGCGGGAGCCGGTGAGGCCGCGCTCCTGGAGCCAGGCGGCGACGGCCCGGGATCGGGCGGCCAGGCGGGCGTAGGAGATCTCCTGGATCTCTCCGTCCGCGTCCCCCGTGACGAGATAGCGGTATGCGGTCCGGTCGGGCTGGGTCGTGGCGTGCGTGGTCAGCAGATCGACCAGGGAACGGGCCATGTTGACGAGTCTCACCTGTCTGGAGATAGGCGAGGGAACTGGAGTTCGAGATTCAGCCGACGCGTCTGCGTCGGCACGGGCCGGCACCGGTCCGGCCTCGTCGCCAGAACGTCCGCCTCGATCGTCCACTCGAAGGATCCGGGTGATGGTCGTTCACCGGTTCCTCGTCCCCCCGTACAGCTTGCTACCGACGAGTAACACTCTAGCAAGGCGTCGGGCGCGAACGGGCCGAATCCACGTAAACCCTGCGTGTCGAACGGAGTTGACGCTTCCGAACAGACGGTCGCACCACAGGAGGAACCCTACGGGATCCGGCAGGAAGGGTCACCTCCCGCCCCGCCGCCGGCCACGCCCCACGGCCGCGTCCGGCGCCCCCGCGGAGCCGGCGCCGAGGGGTCACCCACGGCCCGCACGCCACACTCCCCCAGCCCTCACCACGGGGACGCACCGACACCCACACGTTCCACCCACCGCCGCCCGATGCCCCAAATGCCCCACTCCCGAATCGGACCTATCGTGCTCATATGGAGCACGCACTCAGCCCCGCGACCCTCTCCGAACTGCGCCGCCCGCGCCCCTATCCCGCGGTGTCCGTGCTGACGCCGACGCACCGCCGTGAACCCGACAACAGCCAGGACCGGGTCCGGCTGCGCAATGTCGTGGCCGCGGCCAAGAAGCAGCTGGAGGCCGATCCGGCGGTCACCCGGGAGCGGCGCGCGGACGTGGCGGAACAGCTCGACCGGGCCCTCGCGGAGATCGACCTCACCTACACCGAGGACGGCCTGGTGATCTTCGCCGCACCGGGCGAGCACCAGGTGTGGTCGGTGGCCCGCCCGGTCCCGGAACGCGTCGTCCTCTCGGACACCTTCCTCACCCGCAACCTCGTCTCGGCGCAGGCCTCCGAGCGGCCGTTCTGGGTGCTGTCGGTCTCCGCCGACCGCGTCACCCTGTGGAACGGCGGCGCCGACCGGGTCACCGAGGAGCGCTCCCACGGCTTCCCGCTGACCAGGAGCCGGGAGAACTTCGACGCCGAGCGCATGGAGCGCGTCGGCGACCTGCCGAGCACCTTCCGCGACGAGGGCACCCGTCACTTCCTGCGCGACGCCGACACCGCCATGGGCCGGCTGCTGCGCGAGGCCCCACGGCCGCTCTACGTCACCGGCGAGACGGCCGCGCTGTCCCTCCTCGACGAGATCGGCGGCGTCACCGGGGACGCCGTGCACATCCCGCACGGCGGCCTCACCCACGCCACCCCGGACACCGTGTGGCAGGCGGTACGTCCGCTGCACGACGCCGAGGCCCGCCGGGACACCGCCGCCGTGGCACGGGAGCTGGACTCCGCCCGCGGCCACCGCACCTTCGCGGCCGGGGTCGACGAGCTGTGGCAGAACGCCCGCGAGGGCCGCGTCCGTCTCCTGGCCGTGGAGGAGAACTACCGCGTCACGGTCCGCGACGACGGCGAGCACCTGATCCCGGCCGAGAGCGCGGACCTCGACTCCCGCGACGACATCGTGGACGAGATCGTCGAACAGTGCCTGGAGACAGGGGCCGAGGTCCGCTTCGTCCCGGACGGCACCCTCACCGACGCCGAAGGCATCGCGGGCGTCCTGCGCTACTGAACCCGTCACCCGGTCGGCGTACGCTGAACATGATCGTCGGCCGGGAGGGAGCGGGTCCGTGGGTGAGTTGCTGGGGGTGGCCGTACTGGGCGCCGGGCACATGGGCGCCGACCACATACGGCGTCTCGACCGGGTGGTGAGCGGGGCCAGGGTCGCCGCCGTGGCCGATCCCGACGCGGCCCGCGCCAAGGAGGCCGTGGCCGCAGTCGAGGGGGTCTCGGTGCACACCGAGGCCGAGGCCGCGCTGGACGCGCCCGGCGTGGGGGCCGTACTGATCGCCTCGCCCGGACCCGCGCACGAGGAGGCCCTGCTCGCGGCCTTCGCCCGCGGCCTTCCGGTGCTGTGCGAGAAGCCCATGGTCCCCGACTCGGCCGGGGCGCTGCGGGTGCTGGAGGCGGAGGCCCGGCTCGGCCGGCGGCTGGCCCAGATCGGGTTCATGCGGCGCTACGACGCCGAGTACCGCAGGCTCAAGGCACTGCTGGACGACGGGCGCCTCGGACGGCCCCTGATGCTGCACTGCACCCACCGCAACGTCTCCTCGCCGCCCGGCTTCACCAGCGCCATGCTGATCGACAGCTCGGTGTCGCACGAGATCGACGCGGCCCGCTGGCTGCTCGGCCAGGAACTCACGGCCGTCACCGTGCTGCGCCCACGCCCCTCGTCCGGCGCCCCGGCGGGCCTGCTGGACCCCCAGTTCGTGGTCTTCGAGACCGACGGCGGAGCCCTGGTCGACGTGGAGGTCTTCGTCAACTGCGGCTTCGGCTACCAGGTGCGCGTCGAGGCGGTGTGCGAGACGGGCAGCGCACGCGTCGGCGACGACCACGGCATGCGCGTGACCGCGCGCGGCTCGGCCGGCACGGACGTTTCCCAGGACTACCTCGTGCGGTTCGCCGACGCCTACGACCGCGAGGTGCAGGACTGGGTCGACGCCACCCGGCGGGGCCGGGTCACCGGCGCGACCACCTGGGACGGCTATGCGGCCTCCGTCGTCGCCGAGGCCGGGGTGCGGGCACTGGAGGACGGCACGCGCGTGCCCGTCGACCTCGCCCCGCGCCCGGCCCTGTACGGCTGACGCCGTCGGCCTCACACGTTGCCGAGCAACGCGTGCAGGCTCTCGTCGACCGCCGCGCCGACATCCTCCTGACCCGCCGCGACCACGGCGTAGCTGCGCAGCAGGAAGCGGCTCAGCGCGGCCGTGTCGAACTGGAGCAGTGCGAGGCCGAACGGCGAATGGAACTCCACGACCGTACGGGACTTGCCGCACGGCCAGATGTGCACGTCACCGCCGCCGGCCGGCCCCCGCAGCCCCTCGGCCAGCAGCGCGCGCCCGAACGTCCAGGTGACCGCCTCACCCTGGAGGGAGACCTCCGCCGGGAAGTCGAGGTGCACGGCGAGCGGGTCGGCGTCGGTGTAGCGCAGGGTCGCGGGGACGGGCAGTTCCTGCTCCTCGGCGGTGATGAGCCGGGCGTGCGTGGGCTGTTCGACGGTGACGTGGGTGAAATCCATGGGCAGTCTCCGCAGCGATGAGAGGTCGGCCGTTTCCGGTGTGGTGCTTGTAGGACTTCGCAACGGCCGTTCGCATTACGCGAAAGCGGGGTGAATTATTGTGACGTGCATCACTATGGAGTCGCGCGCACGGGCCCTTCACCGGTCCAGCGCCGGTCCACCGCCAACCCTCGGCCGGTTCCCGGCCACCCCTGCGAACACATGACCGTCGAACACCCGAATGAACGTCCGGAAACACCCTCGGAACGTCCCTCAAGTCGCGTACCCCGTCTACGACTTACCCCCTGCATCGAGGTACGTCATCGGCACCCCGGGAACCGTCCGTGAAGACTGTGGCATATGCCAGACGCATCACCGGATCGTGTGTTGCCGAATCCCTTACACCGCGTCGCGGGCTGTGCCACAGTCGTAGCGGCCCCTTCGTCAGTCCGGCCGTCCCGTCCCCGCATCGGAGTGCGTCATGCCGTCCCATCTCTCTGCGGATCGCCCAGCCGCCCAGCCGCCCAAACGCGGCCAGGTCGACTCGCTGATCACGCAGACGCGACGGCTCAAGGGCGAGGTGGACGCCGTACGACGGGACGCGCAGGACGACACCGCCGACCCCCGGGGACGCTGGCAGCGCGCACTGTGCGATCTCGCCCTGCACCAACTCGACGACCTCGACGCGCACTTGGCTCAACTGCGGGACGGCCCACCGGTCCCGCCCGTACCGCCGCAGACCCTGCCCCCGGGCGAGTCACTGCTCAGCCGCGTCGGCAGCGCGGAGTGGAACCTGCTGACGGACGAGGCCGTCTGGTCCCCCGAGTTGCACGGGATCGTCGGCCGCGACCCGTCCTCCCCCCCGCTCACCCTCGACGAACTCCCCTCCCTCGTCCACGAGGAGGACCGCCCGCGCCTCACCGCCATGGTCACCGACTGCCTCATCGACGCCAAGCCCATCGACGGCGAGTTCAGGGTCGTACGGCCCGACGGCGAGGTCCGGACGCTGCACATGATGGGCGAGCCCGTGCTCGACGCCGGCGGCAGCACCACCTCGATGTGGGCCGTGCTGCGCGACGTC
The DNA here is from genome assembly GCF_033794725.1 of Streptomyces sp. ID05-39B. Taxonomy (NCBI): domain Bacteria; kingdom Bacillati; phylum Actinomycetota; class Actinomycetes; order Kitasatosporales; family Streptomycetaceae; genus Streptomyces; species Streptomyces sp. ID05-39B. The sequence continues at coordinate 20,532 of NZ_JARGEF010000021.1, forward strand.
AGCGAACTGCGCCGCAGCCGGCGCGCGGTGCGCGAGACCCGTGACGTGCTGCACCCCCGACGGCACCCGGCGCGGCCCGAGCACCGGCTCGCGGTCGAGCCGCGGGAAGCCACGCCACCACCCCGGCACGGCTCCCCGCGGCTCCCGCGCCACACCGGCGGCACCCTCGACCTGGCCGCCCGGAACCTTCCCTCCCCCACGGCTTCACCACTCGGCGGCACCTGGTACGACAGCCTCGAACTGCCCGGCGGCGACACCCTGTTGGGCGTCGGCGGACTCACCGCCCACAGCCCGGACGTCACGTCCACCCTGGCGATGACGCTCGGCGCTCTGCGCGGCATGGCGATGTCAGGCGCCGGACCCGCCCAACTACTGTCCTGGCTCGGCCAGTTACTCGAAGCGGACGACCCTCCCACCCTGTGCTCCACCGTCTGCTGCCGCTACCGGCCCGCCACCCGCACGCTGACCTGGGCGCAGGCCGGGCACCCCGCCCCGCTGCTGTTCCGCGACGGGACGGGGCGCCGGCTGGACGCACCGGACGGCGTTCTCCTCGGCACCACCACGGGTGCCGCCCATGGGCAGGCCGAAGCGAGGCTGGAGGAGGGCGACCTGATCCTGCTGGCCACCGACGGACTGGTCCCCGCCGACGGCCCGGACACCATGGACCGGCTCCTGGACCTGGCCCCGCGCACCGTCGGGCGGGCCACCGCACAGGACTGCGTACGGCTGATCATGGAGGAGTTCGGGGACCGTGACCGCGAGGACGACGCCTGCGTGCTGGTCGCCCGGGTCACCCGGTGACCGACGGAACACCGAAAGCCATGCGCCGGGCTACGCCTGCGCGGCGGCGCCCCTGCCTCCCTTCGGCTTCGGCAGCGCCTGCCGGATCTCCTCGCGCAGCTCGCTGATCCGCGGGTAGCTCGCGTACTCCGCGGTGAGCCGGTACATCTCGCGCAGCCTGTCCCACGTACGGCGGGAGGAGTTCGACCCCATCGACATCAGGGCCAGCCGCGCGTACCGGTCGGCCTGTTCGGGGTCGTCCGCGATGAAACAGGCGGAGGCCATGGACAGATGGTCGAAGATCTTCGACCGCTCCCGTCCGTCGACGCGCAGGGCGAGCGCCTTCTCCGCGTAGTACTGGGCGTGCACGGCCGCTCCCGGATCGAACTCGGCCAGCGTGCGGTAGGCCAGCGCCTGCATGCCGTACAGATCCTCGTCCTTGAAGGTCTGCATCCAGGACGGCGTCTCCGCGTCGATCCGGCCGGAGACGAAGAGGTCCTCCGCCTGCCCGAGCGTGCGACGCATGGCCTGCCCCTTGCCCATGGACGCCTGTGCCCAGGCCTCGATGGTGTGGAACATGGCCCGCGTCCGCGGGAGCACCGCGTCGCCGGAGCCGGACTGGGCGAGCTTCATCAGATCCAGGGCCTCGTCGGGCCGGCCCAGGTGCACTTTCTGACGGGCCGCCCTGGACAGGGCCTCTCCCGCACGGGGCCGGTCGCCGCCCTCCCGCGCGGCGTGGGCGGCGATCACGAAGTACTTCTGGGCCGTGGGCTCCAGGCCGACGTCGTGCGACATCCAGCCCGCGAGGACGGCGAGGTTGGCGGCGACGCCCCACAGGCGCCGCTGGAGGTGGGGTGGGTGACGGTAGGCGAGGATACCGCCCACCTCGTTGAGCTGGCCCACCACGGCCTTGCGCTGGAGCCCGCCGCCACGGGCAGCGTCCCAGGCTCGGAACACCTCCACCGAGCGCTCCAGTTCGTCGACCTCCTCCGTACCGATGGGGGCGGCCTCGTAACGGTCGAACCCGGCGGAGTCGGCGTGCAGGAGGGATTGGTCGACGACAGGAGCGTCGGCGGAGAGGATGGGGTCGGTGTGCAGCCAGTCGTGCATGGCGCTGCTGAGTGCTGATCCCGCGGCGAGCACGGCACCCGCGCCCACCAAGCCGCGTCGGTTGAGCATGAGGTCCATTCCCGTGAATTCGGTGAGGACCGCGGCAGTCCGCTCGGGCGCCCACGGCACGCCGTCGGGATGCTGAGCACTCCCGTCGCGTGGCCGTTTCCCCGCACGCCCGTGCCGGACCAGACCTAGGTCCTCCATGGTCACGACACGGCCGAGACGCTCGGTGAACAGAGCCGCCAGCACCCGAGGCACGGGATCGCGCGGGATCTCTCCCATGTCGATCCACCGCCTGACCCGGGAGGTGTCGGTCGACAGCTGGGGGTGGCCCATGGCCGCCGCCTGCCGGTTGACCAGCCTCGCGAGTTCCCCTTTGGACCAGCCGGCCAGGCCGAACAGGTCCGCCAGGCGGGTGTTGGGTTGTCCGCTCACGTAAGCCCCCAGGTTCTCGGCTGAGTTGACAGTAGCCCCGTGCAAGTTGCCGGGCGACTATTCGCCAGGGTTCGCCAGGGTCCGCCAGATGGTGTGCCACGGGGCCACCGGTGTCAGGTAGGAATGCGCCACCCCGACCCGGTCGCCGAGGGACATTCCCCAGGGTGTACCCAGGAGGCCGGGCCGGGCGGCGCATTGACGTCGCAGGCACACGAAGGGATCTGTTTCTCCCATGTACGCAGCATCGTCCTCCGTGTCCGCCCCGCCCCGGTCGCTGCACTCCCGCCCGGGCGGCGGCGGCCCCTACCTCGACCCCGCCCGGCCGGCACCCCCCGTGCTCGGCGCGGGCCGCGGCGCCCGGCGCCCCGCGGGGCTCGGTACCCAGCCCGTCAGCGGGAGACTCGATCTGTCCGGCCCTCAGGGCGCCCAACTACGCACGGCGATCGCGTCGGTGCACCGGATCTGCCCGGAGTTCGCCCCGGTGCAGGTACTGCGCCGCAGCGGCCGCTCCGTGCTCCTGGTCGGTACGACGGGACGCAGCACGGCAGTCGCCAAGTGTTTACTGGACCACTCCCCCGTGTGGGCGGAGCGGATCCGCCACGAAATAGCGGCGTACCGCACGTTCGTCCGGCACCGCCCCCCTGTGCGGGCGCCGAGGCTGATCGCGGCGGACCCGGACAACTGCACCCTCGTCATCGAACGGATGCCGGGACGCGTGGCGGCTCTGCAGCGGCACCCCGCGGACGCCCCGCCCCGCGCGGACATCCGGGCGGCACTCGGCGCGATCTGCCAGCTCAACAGGTGGAGGCCGACCTCCGGCACCTTCGACGCCCCACTGGACTACGCGGCCCGGATCTCCCGGTACCACGAGCTGGGCCTGCTCACCGACCGGGATCTGGGAGACCTCCAGAAGCTGCTGCACGGCATCGCGGCGACCGCGGGCCGGCAGGGCATGGGCCAGTTCTGCCACGGCGACGCCCTCCTGTCCAACATGCTCCTGTCACCGGCCGGTCCAGTGCTGGTGGACTGGGAGCACGCGGGCTGGTACCTGCCGGGCTACGACCTGGCGACGCTGTGGTCGATCCTGGGTGAGGCGCCGGCGGCACGCCGTCAGATCAGCCAGATCGCCCAGTCGGCGGGCCCGGCCTCGCGTGACGCCTTCCTGGTCAACCTGATGCTGGTGCTGACCCGGGAGATCCGTACCTACGAGATGGCCGTGCAGCGTTCGATGCACGACTCGGCACCTGCGGCTCCGGGACCGGCCCACCCGGGGGCCGCGCCGACCGGCGAGGAGCAGCGGCTGCTGCTGCGGCGGCTGCACGACGACTGCCAGATGGCCCGCCGGGCCGTCCGGGCGGCGGTCGGCACTCGCTGACCGGCACTCGCCGCAACGAAGAGGAACGAAGAGGAAGGTCCGCGGTGCGCCGGAGCGGCGGCGCACCGCGGACCTTCGCACGTCCGGGTCCATACCGCCTCACGACGGGCCATTGGTGTAGGCCGGTGACGCCCCGCAGGCGGCGGACCTGCCCGCCACGAAACTCGCCCGACCCCTGTTGACATGGGAAATCGTCCGGCCGTGCGCATGATTGACGGATCGTCGGCAGGCCGGTACCACTGAGCCACGTCCGGCCCCGCACGCCCCGCCCCGCCCGCTCGTCCCAGGAGGCCGCATTGCGAGGATCCGTCACCTTCCCCAGACCAGCACGCACCCCGAGATCCGCACGCACGCACAGAGCCGCCGGCGCCGTGGCCTCGGCGGCTCTGCTGTTCCCGCTGCTCGCCGCGTCCCCTTCCCCGGTCGTCGCGGCGGAGTCCGCGACCGGGCTGCAGCGGGCGTTCGCCGCCGCGTCCGCCGAGTACGACGTGCCGCAGAGCGTGCTGCTGGGCGTCTCCTATCTCCAGTCCCGCTGGGACGCGCACGGCGGCGCGCCGAGCGTGACCGGCGGCTACGGCCCGATGCACCTCACGGACGCCCGCAGCGCCCTCGCCACGGCACCGCACCACAGCGAGGGCACCGAGGACCCGCGCGGTGACGACGCCCGTGCCCCACTGCGCCCTAAGGCCCCGCTCCCCGCCGACGGAGAGATCCCGGCCCGGCTGCGGACGCTGCCCGAGGCCGCGGAGCTGACCGGCCTGAGCCCCGAGGAGTTGCGAACCGACCCGGCCGCGAACGTGGCCGGCGGCGCCGCCCTGCTCGCCGCGGCGCAGCGGGCTCTGGGCGAGCCGCTGACCGCCGATCCGGCGGACTGGTACGGGGCGGTGGCACGATTCTCCGGCGCCGACGACACCGCGACGGCCGCCACGTACGCCGACGACGTGTACGACGTGATCCGCGGCGGCGAGGAGCGCATCACGGACGCCGGCCAGCGGGTGGCACTGCGCGCGCGGCCGGGCCTGGCACCGGACACGGGGCAGTTGCGACGCACCGGTCTGCGCACGGCGTCCGCGGCCGGCACCGAGTGCCCGGGGTCCGTCTCCTGCGAGTGGATCCCGGCGCCGTACGAGCAGTTCGGCGACAACGACTACGGCAACCACGATCTGGGCGACCGCCCCGCGGCCCAGTCGATCAAGTACATCGTCGTGCACGACACCGAGGGCGGCTGGGAGGGCGTCCTGGACCTGGTCCAGGACCCCGCCTACGTGTCCTGGCAGTACTCGCTGCGCTCCACCGACGGCCACATCGCCCAGCATGTGAAGGCCAAGGACGTCGCCTGGCACGCGGGCAACTGGTACATCAACTCCAAGTCGATCGGCCTGGAGCACGAGGGTTTCCTCGCCTTCCCGGACTCCTGGTACACGGAGGCGATGTACCGGTCGTCGGCGCGGCTGGTGGCGTACCTGGCGGAGAAGTACGGCATTCCGCTGGACCGGCAGCACATCCTGGGGCACGACACCGTGCCCGGCCCGACCGCCGCGTCCGTGCCGGGCATGCACACCGACCCGGGGCCGTACTGGGACTGGCGGCACTACTTCGAACTGCTCGGCCGGCCCTTCCAGGCCACGGCGCGCAAGAACGCCGGCCTGGTGACGATCCTGCCGGACTACACCGCCCACCAGCCGGTGTACACGGGCTGCACGGCCAAGGGCGAGCCGTGCGTGGCGCACGGGTCGAGCGCGGTCCGGCTGTACTCCGACCACGACGAGAACGCGCCCCTGATCAAGGACATCGGCCTGGGCACGACCCCGACGACGGGCGTGAACGACCTGTCCTCGCGCGTCTCCACCGGCCAGCGGTACGCGGTCGCCGACCGCTTCGGCGACTGGACGGCGATCTGGTACCTGGGCCAGAAGGCCTGGTTCCGCAATCCGGCGGCACAGCCGACGGCCGTGCCGGCGAACGGGCTGGTGGTGACTCCGAAGGACGGCGTGGACAGCGTTCCGGTCTACGGGCGCGCCTACCCGGAGGCGTCGGCGTACCCGGCGGGCGTACCCGTCCAGTCCGTGTCGCCGCTGCCCTACCGGCTGCCGGCCGGCCAGAAGTACGTGGCCGGTGACAAGGTGCCGGGCGAGTACTACTACGCGGTCACCTTCGCCACCGACGCGCACCGGGTGGTCGTGGGCAAGGACCTGTACTACGAGATCCAGTACGGGCACCGGGTGGCCTTCGTCCGGGCCGCGGACGTGCGGCTGACCTCGCCGTAGACGCCGAGGGCCGCGGTCCGGATCAGCCCTGCTGGAAAAGCTCCGCCGGGAGCGGCTTCAGCAGGGCGTACAGGTCGTCGGTGATGGGGCGGTCCCAGGCGGCGATGGTCACCAGGACATTGTCGCTGCGGTCGAACTGCACGCAGGAGATGCGGCTCTCGGAGAGCTTGAGGCGGCGCACGATGAGGAGGTTGTCGCCCTGCATCACCGGCATGTCCTCGGTGCCGACGACGGTCACCTCCTCGTCGTTCTCCAGCGCGAGCAGCAGTTGGGCCACCTCGAAGGGGACCTCGTCCGCGGCGATGTCACGGGCCGGCGAACCCTCGGGGAGGTTGCCGATGATCATCGCGGGGCCGCGTCCGCCGAAGAGGTCGTAGCGCAGGAAGACTCCCTGGCACGAGCCGTCGGGGGCGGGCAGCAGGCCGGCACCGAGATTGCCGGGCCAGTCACCCGGATCCATGGCCAGGACGTCGAAGTCGGGCCCGGCGGGCGTGGCACTGCGGCGGCGGAGGAACGACATGCCGCCATGGTACGTGTACGCAGGCGCGGTCGGCGTCGGCCGGGCGCCCTCCTGTTACCGGTGGGTTGCGTGGGTTGCCCCCGGTTCCCGAGGCGCGGTTTCGACGGTCCGGCCCGTCGTCGTCGTCGTCGGCGGCGGCGGCGGCGGCGTGACCGTCGGTGACCGGGAGGCTCAGGTGACCCCGCCGTGACGGTCGTGCCCGACGGCAGGCGCCGGGGCGAGGCGGTGCCGCGGCCGGTTGCGCTCGGTCCTCCGTGGGCGTCGGCGGCACCACCGCCACCAGGTTCACCGCGGGCGTGGGTGACCGAGCCCAGCATGCGGGCGGGGCCGACAGGCGTCGGCGTCGGCATGACCGCCAGTGTCCGGGCGGCCGTCCTGCCGAGGCGGTGGGCGCGAGGTCGAGGGCGAGGCGGTGCCGCGGCCGGTTGCGCTCAGTCCTCCGCGGGCGTCGGCGGCACCACCGCCACCGGGCTCGCCGCGTGCAGGAGGACGGCGTGGGTGACCGAGCCCAGCATGCGGGCGGGGGCCAGCAGGCGTCGGCGGTGGCGGCCCACGACGACCAGGTCGGCGTCCCGGGAGGCGGCGACGAGCTGGCCGGCCGCGTCGCCGGGGGCGGGGCAGGGCTCCACCTGGACGCCTGGGTGGCGCTCCCGGTGCGGGGCCAGGAAGCCGTCGGCGAGAGTGCGCGTCTCGCGTTCGACGGCGCCCTGGTCGACGGCGGGCGGGAGCAGTTCGCCGGGGGCGGCCGTCCAGGTCTGGACGGGCCAGGGATAGGCGGCCACCACCTGGAGGCGGGCGTCGCGCAGCGCGGCCTCGGTGAAGGCGAGGGCCAGCGTGGCGTCGTCGGGACTGTCGACGTTGAGGCCCACGACGACCCGCGGACCGGGCTCGGGCGCCGGGCCTTCCACCTCGCGGCCGGGCCGGGGAACGATCACGACAGGGCACTCGGCGTCGCGGGCGGCGGTCATGCCGTTGGAGCCGAGCAGCAGGCCGGCGAAGCCGCCCCGGCCCCGGGAGCCCAGCACGAGCAGTTCGGCCTCGGCGCCCAGTTCGGGCAGCAGTGCGCCGGGGGCCCCGTCGAGACCGACGTACTCGGCGTCCGGGGCGTCCGCGGCCGCTTCCAGCCGGGCGCGGACATCGGTGAGGACCGGGTCCTCGTCCGGGGGCGGGGGCATGATCAGGGGCGCGCCGGGCTGCGTCCACGCGGCGTAGTGGCGTACGTGGCACACGCGGAGTGCCGTTCCGCGTCTGCGTGCGGCGTCCACGGCCCAGTCCAGGGCGCGCAGGCTGCCCTCGGAACCGTCGACCGCCACGGCGACCGGCAGGGTGCTCATGGTCCTCACCTCCGACAGACACGACCTGGGGTGGTGCTGGGGCCAGCCTGGCTCAGGCACGGCCCCGGCCGGCTCTCCCCGGCCGCGTGTCCGGAAATTGAGGGATGACACCGCCGGTCCGGCGGTCCGCGGCCTCAGGTCAGATCGAACTCCCCCTCACGTGCCCCGGACACGAACGCGCCCCATTCGGCGGGCGTGAAGATCAGGGAGGGGCTCTCGGGGCGGCCGCTGTTGCGCATCGCGATGAATCCCTCGACGAACGCGATCTGGACATCCCCCCGACCCTGGCTGCTGGACTGCCACTCGGCGGTGCTGAGGTCCAGCTCCGGCTTGTCCCAGCCCGTGAACGGCTGCTGCTGGATGGTGCTCTCGGCCACGTCCGTACTCCTCCCGGTCTCGTCGTCCGCGGCCAGCCTAGCGATCGGCCCCTGGCGCCGACAGAGCACGTGAGGGGGACCTTTCAGGACTGCGGCGGGGCCGCGCCCACCAGCCACATGGAGAAGAACTGCGAGCCGCCGCCGTAGGCGTGCCCGAGGACCCTGCGGGCCCCGTCCACCTGGTGTTCTCCGGCCTGTCCGCGCACCTGGAGGGCCGCCTCCGCGAAGCGGATCATGCCGGAGGCGCCGATGGGATTGGTGGACAGCACACCGCCCGACATGTTGACGGGCAGGTCCCCGTCCAGCTCGGTCGCCCCGGCCTCGGTCAGTTTCCAGCCCTCGCCCTCGGCGGCGAAGCCGAGGTTCTCCAGCCACATGGGCTCGTACCAGGAGAACGGCACGTACATCTCGACGGCGTCGATGTCCCGGCGCGGGTCGGAGATCCCGGCCTGCCGGTAGACGTCGGCGGCGCAGTCCTTCCCCGCCTGCGGGGACACGGCGTCCTTCCCGGCGAACAGGGTCGGCTCGCTGCGCATGGCGCCGCCGTGCATCCAGGCGGGCGGGCGGGGTGAACGGGCCGCCCCCGCACGGTCGGTGAGGATCATGGCGCAGGCCCCGTCGGAGGACGGGCAGGTCTCCGAGTAGCGGATCGGGTCCCACAGCATGGGCGAGGCCTGCACCTTCTCCAGCGTGATGTCGTGCTCGTGGAGGTGGGCGTAGGGGTTCCTGAGGGCGTTGCGGCGGTCCTTGTAGGCGACGAGGGAGCCGATCGCGCTGGGTGCGCCGCTGCGCCGCATGTACGCCCGCACGTGCGGGGCGAAGAAGCCGCCCGCGCCGGCCAGCAGCGGCTGCTGGAAGGGGATGGGCAGGGACAGGCCCCACATGGCGTTGGACTCGGACTGCTTCTCGAAGGCGAGTGTCAGGACGGTGCCGTGGACGCGGGCCGCCACCAGGTTGGCCGCCACCAGCGCGGTCGATCCGCCGACCGAGCCGGCCGTGTGGACGCGCAGCATCGGCTTGCCGACGGCGCCGAGGGCGTCGGCGAGGTACAGCTCGGGCATCATGACGCCCTCGAAGAAGTCGGGCGCTTTGCCGATGACGACGGCGTCGATGTCGGCCCAGGTCAACTCGGCGTCGTCCAGGGCGCGTCGGGCCGCCTCGCGCACCAGGCCGGCGATCGACACGTCCCGTCGGGCGGAGACGTGCTTGGTCTGGCCGATCCCGATGACGGCCACGGGCTCCTTGCTCATCGCGGATCCCCTTCGAGTACGGCGACCAGGTTCTGTTGCAGGCACGGGCCGGACGTGGCGTGGGCGAGGGCGCGGTCGGACTCGCCTCGGTGGATGCGGGCGGCGGCCTCGCCGACGCGGACGAGTCCGGCGGCCATCACCGGGTTGGCGGCGAGGGCACCGCCGGAGGGGTTGACGCGCACGTGGTCGCCGAGTTTCAGCGCCTTGCGCAGGACGACCTCCTGGGAGGTGAACGGGGCGTGCAACTCCGCTGTGTCGACGGGTCGTTCGAAGGCGCCGGCCCGTTCGGCGGCCAGGCGGGCCGAGGGTGAGTCGGTGAGGTCGCGGACGCCCAGCGAGTGGGCCTCGATGCGGTGGTCGACGCCCCGGATCCAGGCGGGGCGTGCGCACAGTTCGCGGGCCCGTTCGCCGGACGCGAGGATCACGGCGGCCGCGCCGTCGCCGACGGGTGGGCAGTCGCCGGTACGCAGCGGGCTTACGAGAGGTTCGCCGTGCGGTACCGGGCCGCGGAGCTGGGCGTGGGGGTTGGCGGTGGCGTCGGACCGGCTGCGGGCGGCGATCGCGGCGAGGGCGGCCTCGTCGGTGTCGCCCGCGTCGATGAGTGCCTGCGCCTGGAGGGCGGCGAGGGCGACGGAGTCGGGCCAGAGGGGAGCCACGTAGTACGGGTCGAGCTGGCGGGTGAGGACGTCGCGGAGCGGGCCCGGCGAGGACTTGCCGTAGGCGTAGACGAGCGCGGTGTCGGCGTCGCCGGTGAGGAGTTTGGTCCAGGCCTCGTACAGCGCCCAGGCGCCGTCCATCTCGACGTGGGACTCGGAGATGGGCGGCCAGGCGCCGACGCCGTCCAGGGCGAGGGTGAAGGAGAAGGCGCGGCCCGCGAGGTAGTCGCTGGAGCCGGAGCAGGTGAAGCCGATGTCGGAGGTCTTCAGGCCGGTGCGGTCGAGGACCTCGTGCAGGACCGGCATCAGCATCTCGACCTCGGACAGGTCGTCGGAGGTGCGGCGGTGGCCGGTCTGGGCGAAGGCGACGACGGCGATGTCCCGGATTCCCGCGGATGCCTGGCGAGTCACAGCAGCTCCCTGTAGGTGTCGTAGTCCCCGTCGGGTTCGCCGGTCGGCCGGTAGTGGTCGGGGTAGCGGGCGCCCTCGGTCCAGACGGGTTCGACGCGCAGTCCCATGCGCACCTGGTCGTAGGGGATGCCGCCGATCCGGCCGTGCAGGGCCAGGTCGGCGCCGTCGAGGGCGATGTGGGCGTAGACGTAGGGGACCTCGATGTCGAGGTTCCTCGCCTTGATGTTGACGATGCAGAAGGTGGTGACGGTGCCGCGTGGGCCGACCTCGACCTGCTCGGCCGTGGGGACGCCGCAGGTGGGGCAGGCGCCGCGGGGCGGGACGTACACCTTGCGGCACGAGGGACAGCGCTCGCCGACGGTGCGCCGGTCGGAGAGGGCGGTGATGTAGGCGGTCTGGGCGCGGCCGGGCGAGTAGGTGTAGTCGAGGCGGGCGGGGGCGAGGATGCCGGTGACCGGGTCCTCGAACCGGCCGCTGTGGCCGCCCGGTCGGGCCGGATCACCGTCGTACGGCTCGAAGCAGGCGATGTCGGTGATGGCGCCGGCACGGTCCGCCGCCCAGCGGACGCGGACCCGCATGCCGGTGTGCACGGTGCCGGGGCCGGGGGCGTCCAGGGCGTGCAGGAGGGCGGTGTCGGCGCCGTCGAGGCGGACGAGGACCCAGGCGAAGGGGGTGTCGAGGGGCTGGCCTCGGCGGGGCTCGTGGTTCCAGGCCCAGGTGGTGACCGTGCCGGTGGGGGCGACCTCGACGAGGTCGCGGATCTCCTCGGCGGTGACCGGGTCGTACTCGACGGGTGGGACGAGGGTGCGGCCGTCGGTGGTGCGCACGCCGAGGACGACGCCTTCGCGCAGGCCGGTCAGGAAGGCGCTCTGGACCGGGCCGAGGGAGCGGGTGAAGGGGAACTCGACGATCAGGGGAGCTTTGAGGACTTCGGGCACGGGGACTCCCTCGGTTAGGCACGCTTGTAGACAGGTGGCCGCTTCTCGGTGAAGGCGCGGGCGCCTTCCTTGGCGTCTGCGGTGGCGAAGACCGGCCAGCCGCGCTCCAGTTCGGCGGCGAGGCCGTCCGACTCGGTCATCTCCGCGGTCTCGTACACCGACGCCTTCACGGCCTCGACGGCCAACGGGCCGCAGGCGTTGACGCGTTCGGCGATCTCCAGGGCCTTCTCCAGGGCCGTGCCGTCCGGGACCACATGGCCGACGAGCCCGATGGCGGCGGCCTCGCGCGCGCTGTACGGCCGTCCGGTGAGCAGCATCTCCAGGGCGTGGGTGCGCGGGATCTGGCGCGGCAGCCGGACGGTGGAGCCGCCGATCGGGAACAGTCCGCGGCGCACCTCGAAGAGGCCGAAGGTGGCGGATTCGCCGGCGACGCGGATGTCGGTGCCCTGGAGCATCTCGGTGCCGCCGGCGACGCAGTGGCCCTCGACGGCGGCGATCACGGGTTTGCGGGGGCGGTGGTGGCGCAGCATCGCCTTCCAGTGCAGGTCGGGGTCTGCCTTGAGCCGGTCGCGGTACTGCTCGCCCGCCATGCCGTTCCCGGCGAGGGCCTTGAGGTCCATGCCGGAGCAGAAGGTGCCTCCCGCGCCGGTGAACACGACGGAGCGGACCGAGTCGTCCTCGTCGGCCTCGATCCAGCCGTCGTGGAGGCCGACGAGCATGGCCGGTGAGAGTGCGTTCTTCGCCTCCGGCCTGTTGAGGGTGAGCACGAGTGTGGCGCCTTCGCGCCGCACGGTGAGGTGTTCCGTACCGCCCACGGCCGTCTCCCGTCTGCCTGCCACGTCCAGAACGAGAACAGGTTGCAGGAGTGGGGATGGCACTTCAAGGGTTTTCTGACAGTCAGTCAGATTTCTTGGCGCGGGCCCTTCCCACTTGGGGCGCCCTTTGCTCTGATGACCGGCGACCGTCAGCAGAGCCAGGCCCGGTCCGAGGTCAGGAGGAACGGTGGAGTACAACCTTGCCGACCTGTTCGAGTCGGTCGTCGACGTGGTGCCGGACCGCGAGGCCCTGGTCTACGTCGATCATCCGGGGACGGGCGCGGAACGCCGGCTGACGTATGCCGAGCTGGACGCGGCGGCCAACCGGATCGGCCATCACCTCCTCGACAGCGGGGTGCGTCCCGGCGAACATCTCGGGCTGCACCTCTACAACGGGGTCGAGTACCTGCAGACCGTGCTCGGCTGTCTCAAGGCGCGGATCGTGCCGGTCAACGTCAACTACCGGTACGTCGAGGAGGAGTTGGTCTACCTCTACCGGGACGCGGATCTGGTGGCCCTGGTCTTCGACGCGGAGTTCGCGGAGCGGGTGGCGGGGGCTCTGCCACAGGTTCCCAAGCTGCGGCACCTGATCCGGGTGGGGGCGGGGCCGAAGGCGTCGGGCCCGGACGCAGCTGCCCCGGACGCGTCCAGCCCGGACGCAGCTGCCCCGGGCGTGCCCCTCGCGGCCGTTCCCTTCACGGCGGCCGAGGCCGGCGGCTCCCCCCGGCGTGGGTTCCCGGCGCGGTCGGCCGACGACCAGTTCATCATCTACACGGGCGGCACCACGGGTCTCCCCAAGGGGGTGATGTGGCGTCAGGAGGACCTGTTCTTCGCCGGGCTGGGCGGCGGAGCGCCGACCGGGGAACCGGTGAAGAAGCCGCAGGAGCTCGCGGAGCGGGTCGCGGCCGGCGGATCGGGGATCACCTTCTTCCCCACTCCCCCGCTGATGCACGGCACGTCCACCCTGACGGCCTTCATCGGCTTCTACTTCGGCCAACGTGTGGTCGTGCACCGCAAGTTCATGCCCGAGGAGGTGCTGCGGACGGTGGCGAAGGAGAAGGTCACCAGCATCTCCCTGGTGGGCGACGCGATGCTGCGGCCGCTGATCGACGCGCTCCAGGGCCCGTTGAGGGGCACGGACTGCTCGTCGGTGTTCAGCGTCTCCTCCTCCGGCGCGATCATGTCGGACACGGTGCGCGGCCAGTTCCGGGCGCTCCTGCCGAACGCGATGCTGCTCAACAACTTCGGTTCCTCGGAGTCCGGCTTCAACGGCACGGCGACGGACGACTCGGGACCCGAACGCGGCTTCCGCGTGCGCGTCAACTCCCGTACCCGCGTGGTCGATCCGGTCACGCATGAGCCGGTGGCGGCGGGCGAGGTCGGCCGGGTCGCCCAGCGCGGCCATGTCCCGCTCGGCTACTACAACGACCCGGCGAAAACCGCCGAGACCTTCTTCGAGAAGGACGGCGAGCGCTGGGTGCTGCTCGGTGACATGGCCACCGTCGACGGGGACGGGGTGGTGATCGTCCTGGGCCGGGGCTCGCAGTGCATCAACACCGGCGGCGAGAAGGTGTACCCCGAGGAGGTCGAGCAGGCCCTCAAGGCGCATCCGGACGTGTACGACGCCCTGGTGGCGGGGGTGCCGGACGCGACCTGGGGCAATCACGTGGCCGCCGTGGTCCAGTTGCGCACGGGCGCGCGCCAACCCTCCCTGGACGACATCCGGACCCACTGCCGTACGCGCCTCGCCGGGTACAAGATCCCGCGCCAGCTGGTGATCACGGAGTCCGTCCGCCGTTCGCCGAGCGGCAAGGCGGACTACCGGTGGGCGCGGGACGTGGCGGTGGCGGCGGACGGGTGAGGCGGAGCCGCCCGCCCCTGCCGTGCCCGCGACGGACGTACGCCGGTGCCGGTGCCGGTCATGGAGAGGCCGGTGCCGGTGCCGTCAGGAACGCCTCGGTGCGGGCGGTGAACCACTTCGCGTCGTCCAGCCACGGGTAATGGCCGGCCCCGGGCTGCACGGCGAACTCGGCGTGCGGGAAGGCGTCGGCGACGAGCCGGGCAAGGCCGGGCCGCGGACCGCCGTCCATCTCACCCGCGAGGACCAGCACCGGGGCGTCGACATGGGCGAGGGCGGCCCGCAGGGCGGGCGGGTCGTAGGCGGCGGGGTCGTGGAAGCGGTCCGCCGCGTCGTCGTTGCTCTGTTCGTCGGCGGCGGCCGCGTGGGCGCGTGCGGTGTCGTCCCAGCGGCCGTAGAAGAAGGCGTCGACGGCCTCGAAGTCGATGTCGTTCCCGGCCTCTGCGGTCACCCATGCCTCGAACGCGGGGAAGGCCGCCGTGAACCACGGCTCTGCCTCGCGCAGGCGCGCCGCGGCGAGCCGCTCCTCGGGCGTGGCGGGCCGGCCGAGCGCCCAGGGGATGGCGGTGACGAGCAGCAGCCGGGACAGGCGGCGGGGGTGGCGGGCCGCGTACAGCATCGCGAGGCCGGCGCCCGCCGAGTGCGCCAGGAGGTCCATCCGGTCCAGGCCCAGGTGGGCGCGGAGCGCCTCGACGTCCTCGACCTGCCGGTCGCAGCGGTACGTCGCCGGGTCGGCGGGGGCCGCGGAAGCGCCGGTGCCGCGCAGGTCCAGCAGGATCAGGCGGCGGTGGGCGCTGAGGCCGCCGAGGTCACCCAGGTACTCCGAGGCCCGCATGGGCCCGCCGGGCAGGACGACGAGAGGCTCGCCCTCGCCCCGGACGTGATAGGCGAGGGTGGTTCCGTCGGGCGCGGTGAAGATCGTCATGCCCAGATCCTCGGCGGCGGGCGGGTCCGGGCGCAACGGTGTTACGGAGGGTCCGGAAAGTGCGGCCGGGGCCCTTGCCTCACCGGCGTACGTCTGGATCAATGATCCGTGGGGCGGCTACCGAATGATCGGTCGTCCGGATTGACACGGTTGGCACAGGTGACACAGTCGGCGAGGGAGGCGTCCGTGGTGGATGCGACGGACCTGCGGGACGAGGGCGAGCGGCTCGGCCTGGACGAACTGCGCGCGCTGCAAGGGGAGCGACTGCGGGCCTCGTTGCGGCACGCCTACGCCCATGTCCCGTTCTACCGGACGGCGTTCGACAAGGCGGGGGTCCACCCCGACGACTGCCGCGACCTCGCCGACCTCGCGCGGTTCCCCTTCACCACCAAGGCGGACCTGCGCGAGAACTACCCGTACGGCATGTTCGCCGTGCCGCGCGAGCGGGTCCGCCGGATCCACGCCTCCAGCGGTACCACCGGCCGCCCGACGGTCGTCGGATACACGGAGAACGACCTGTCCCTGTGGGCGGACATGGTGGCCCGCTCGATCCGGGCGGCGGGCGGCCGTCCCGGTGACACGGTCCATGTGGCGTACGGATACGGCCTGTTCACCGGCGGTCTGGGCGCCCACTACGGCGCCGAACGGCTCGGCTGTACGGTCGTCCCCGCGTCCGGAGGCATGACGTCACGCCAGGTACAGCTGATCCAGGACCTGAAGCCGGGGATCATCATGGTGACCCCCTCCTACATGCTCACCCTGCTCGACGAGTTCGAGCGGCAGGGCGTCGATCCGCGCGGCACCTCGCTGCGGGTGGGGATCTTCGGAGCCGAGCCGTGGACGGAGGCGATGCGCCGGGAGATCGAGGAGCGGTTCGCGATCGACGCGGTCGACATATACGGGCTGTCGGAGGTGATCGGCCCCGGCGTGGCCCAGGAGTGCGTGGAGACCAAGGACGGGCTGCACATCTGGGAGGACCACTTCTACCCGGAGATCGTCGACCCGCTCACGGGCGAGGTACTGCCGGAGGGCGAGGAGGGCGAGCTGGTGTTCACCTCGCTCACGAAGGAGGCGATGCCCGTGATCCGGTACCGGACGCGGGACCTGACCCGGTTGCTGCCGGGCACGGCACGCGTGTTCCGGCGGATGCGGAAGGTGACCGGGCGCAGTGACGACATGGTCATCCTGCGCGGGGTCAACCTCTTCCCCACCCAGATCGAGGAGATCGTGCTGCGCACACCGGGCGTCGCCCCGCACTTCCAGCTGCGGCTGACCCGCGAGGGCCGCCTGGACGCCCTCACGGTCCGTGCCGAGGCCCGTCCGGACGCCACACCGCGGGATCGTGACACGGCCGCTCGTGCGATCGCCGCGGCCGTGAAGGACGGTGTCGGCGTCTCGGTCGCCGTCGAGGTCGTGGACCCGGAGTCGCTGGAGCGGTCGGTGGGGAAGATCCGGCGGATCGTGGACCTGCGTCCGCGCGGGTAGACGGAGGAGGCCCACGACCGCGCTATCCGTCGGCGAGGCGGTCCCGCAGCTCCCGCTTGAGGATCTTCCCGCTGGCGTTGCGCGGGAGCTCGTCCACGAACACGACCCGCTTGGGCGCCTTGAACGCGGGAAGCTTCTCGCGGGCGTGGGCGACGAGTTCGTCCTCCGTCACCTCGCCGCGGGGGACGACGACCGCGGTGACGGCCTCGATCCACTTCTCGTCGGGCAGGCCGATCACGGCGGCCTCGGCGACGGCCTCGTGCGTGTAGAGGGCGTCCTCGACCTGGCGCGAAGCGACCAGTACGCCGCCGGAGTTGATGACGTCCTTCACCCGGTCGACGATCGTGAAGTAGCCGTGGGCGTCGCGCACGGCGAGGTCGCCGGAGTGGAACCAGCCGTCACGGAAGGCCTCGGCGCTCTCCTCGGGCTTGTCCCAGTAACCCTCGCACAACTGCGGGGAGCGGTAGACGATCTCGCCGGCCGTGCCGTCGGGCACGTCATCGCCGTTCTCGTCGACCACGCGGGCATCGACGAACAGGACGGTGCGCCCGCACGAGTCCATGCGGCCCTTGTGCTCGTCGGGGGCCAGGACGGTGGCCAGGGGACCGATCTCGCTCTGCCCGAAGCAGTTGTAGAGGGCGAGCTTCGGCACGCGCTCGCGCAGTCGTTCCAGGACGGGGACCGGCATGACCGACGCCCCGTAGTACGCCTTGCGCAGCCCGCCCAGGTCGCGGGTGTCGAAGTCGGGCCGGCCGGCGAGGCCGATCCACACGGTGGGCGGGGCGAAGAGGCTGTCGACACGGCCGCCCTCGATCAGGTCGAACAGCCGGTCGCCGTCCGGCGCGTCGAGGATGACGTTGGTGGCGCCCACGGCCAGGTACGGCAGCAGGAACACGTGCATCTGCGCCGAGTGGTACAGCGGCAGTGAGTGCGCGGGGCGGTCGCCCGCGCTCAGGTCGAGGGCGGTGATCGCGCTGAGGTACTCGTGGACCAGGGCGCGGTGGGTCATCATCGCGCCCTTGGGCCGGGCCGTCGTACCGGAGGTGTACAGGAGCTGGACCAGGTCCTCGCCGCGCGGCTCGGGGCCGTCGTGGGCGGGGGCGTCGGCCAGCAGGGCGAGCAGCGAGTCGTCGGCGTCGCGCAGTGGCAGCGTCCGTACGCCGTCGGGGAGACGGCCTGCGAGGTCGGGGTCGGTGAGGACCAGGGTGCTGCCCGACTGGCCGAGAATGTACGCGAGGTCGTCGCCGGTGAGGTTCTGGTTGACGGGGACGTGGACCAGGCCGGCGCGGGCGCAGGCGAGGAACGCGACGAGGTAGGCGTCGGAGTTGTGGCCGTAGGTGCCGACCCGGTCACCGGGGACGAGGCCCTGGCCGAGCAGGACGCTCGCCGCGCGGGAGACTGCCTCGTCGAGTTCCTCGTAGGTCCAGGTGCGGTCGCGGTACTCCACCGCGACGCGGGCGGGGGTGCGTCGGGCGCTGCGGCGCAGCACCCCGTCGACGGTGCTGCCATGTCCGGGCGTCATGGCACATGATCCTCGGCGGGCCGCCGGGGCAGGTCAAGTCACGGGCATGCCCGGTGGGTCAGGCCACCTCGCCGGCCGCCCCTGTCCGTCCGGCCGGGACGCCTTCGACGGAGACGATGGTCTGCTCGCGGACGTCCTCGCCGAGGACGGAGGCCATCGAGTCGGCGGTGACGGCGGCCCACGAACCGGCGATCTCGGCATGGCTCGCGCCGGGCGCCGCCGCCTGGGCGCAGGGCTCTGGCTCCACTGACGGATGATCAGCGACGGCTGTGTGTCGACAGGTTGCCGGCCTACGAGGCCGAAGTCGCCGGGGAGCGGGAGTCGGCCGGCGTGAGCAAGGCCTGATCCCGCTCAACCTCGACGCACCGTCCTGACGCGGAACATACCCGCTGGTACGCTCAGCCGCTTCTTCCTTCAATGATGTTGGGAGGCACGATGCGCACCCGCCTGAGACGAATCGTCGTCGCCGCCGTCGCCCTGCTCACGGCCGCCACGGGCACGCTCCCGGCCACCGCGGCCGACCGGCCCGACGACCGCAGCCGCAAGGAACACCCCTCCGCCGACGGTCTGTCCGCCGTCATCCGCTACACCGAGTACGGCATCCCGCACATCCTCGCCCGCGACTACGCGGACCTCGGTTTCGGCACCGGCTGGGCGCAGGCCGCCGACCAGGTGTGCACCGTCGCCGACGGCTTCGTGACCGTGCGCGGGGAGCGCTCGCGGTTCTTCGGGCCCGACGCGGCGACCGACTTCTCGCTCTCCTCTGCCGCCAGGAACCTCTCCAGCGACCTCTACTTCCGCGGGGTCCGCGCCACCGGCACCGTCGAGCGCCTGCTCGCGCGGCCGGCGCCCGCCGGTCCCAGCCGTACGGCCAAGGAGCTGATGCGGGGCTATGCGGCCGGGTACAACGCCTGGCTGCGGCAGAACCGGATCACCGACCCCACGTGCAAGGGCGCCGCCTGGGTGCGGCCGATCACCGCGCTCGACGTGGCCGCCCGCGGCTACGCGCTCGCCGTCCTCGGCGGCCAGGGCCGGGCCGTCGACGGCATCACGGCCGCACAGCCGCCCACCACGGGATCCACGGCGTCCGGCGCCGCCCCCGACCCCGCGCGCACCGCCCGTGCCGCGGGCGAACTCTTCGCCGCGGACTCCGCCGACATGGGCTCCAACGCGGTGGCGTTCGGCGGGTCCACCACGGCGAACGGCCGGGGCCTGCTGCTGGGCAACCCGCACTACCCGTGGCAGGGCGGCCGCCGCTTCTGGCAGTCGCAGCAGACCATCCCGGGCAGGCTGAACGTGTCCGGCGCCTCGCTGCTCGGCACCCCCACCGTGTCCATCGGCCACAACGCGCACGTGGCGTGGAGCCACACCGTCGCCACCGGCGTCACGCTCAACCTCCACCAGCTGACGCTGGACCCCGCCGACCCGACCGTGTACCTGGTCGACGGCAGACCCGAACGCATGACGAAGCGTTCGGTGACCGTCGCGATCCAGGGCGGCACGCCGGTGACCCGCACCCAGTGGTGGACGCGCTACGGCCCGGTGGTCACCGGCCTCGGCAGCAGCCTCCCGCTGCCCTGGACCACCACCACCGCATACGCCCTCAACGACCCCAACTCCACCAACCTGCGCGCCTCCGACACCGCACTCGGCTTCGGCACCGCCCGCAGCACGGCGGACGTGCTGGGCTCCCTGCGCCGCACCCAGGGCCTCCCGTGGGTCAACACGATCGCCGCCGACTCGGCAGGCCACACCCTGTTCACCCAGTCCCAGGTAATCCCCCGCATCACCGACGAGCTGGCACAGCGCTGCTCCACCCCGCTCGGCCGCGCCACCTACCCGGCATCAGGCGTGGCGGTCCTGGACGGCTCGCGCGGCGACTGCGCGCTCGGCCGCGACGGCGACGCCGTGGAGCCCGGCATCTTCGGGCCGGCCGCGCTGCCCACCCTCCGCGACGCCCCGTACGCGGAGAATTCCAACGACAGCGCCTGGCTGGCCAACGCGGACCGGCCGCTCACCGGCTACGAGCGGGTCTTCGGCACGATCGGCACCGCGCGGTCCCTGCGCACCCGGGGCGCGCTGGAGGACGTGGCGGCGCTGGCCGACCGCGGCGGTCTGAGCGTGCGCGACCTGCAACGGCAGCAGTACGCCAACCGGGTGCCGGCCGCCGATCTGGCCGCCGCGGACGCGGCGAAGGCCTGCGCCGCGCTGCCGGGCGGCACGGCGACCGGCAGCGGCGGTCAGGCCGTCGACGTGAGCGGGGCCTGCGGGGTGCTGGCCGCGTGGGACCACAGGGCCGGCACCTCCAGCCGGGGAGCGCTGCTCTTCGACCGCTTCTGGCGGAGGTTCCCCACCGCCCAGCAGTGGAAGGTGCCGTTCTCGGTGGCCGACCCGGTGGGCACTCCTCGCACGCTCAACACGGAAGCGCCGGGCTTCGCCGCCGCCCTCGCGGACGCGGTCGCCGAACTGCGTGCCGCGGACATCCCGCTCGACTCCCCGCTCGGAAAGCACCAGTTCGTCGTGCGGGGCGGCAAGCGTGTCCCCGTGCCGGGCGGCACCGAGTCCCTCGGCGTCTGGAACAAGGTCGAGGCCGTGTGGAACCCGGCGGGCGGCGGCTACACCGAGGTGACGACCGGCTCCAGCTATATGCAGGCGGTCGGCTGGGACGGCGGGCGCTGTCCGGTGGCCCGGACTTTGCTGACGTACTCGCAGTCCTCGAACCCGGACTCCCGTCACCACGACGACCAGACCCGGTTGTTCTCGGGGGAGAAGTGGGTGACGTCCCGGTTCTGCGAGAAGGACATCCTGTCGTCGCCCGCCCTGCGGGTGGTCCGGGTCGGTGACCACAGATGACCACAAGTGACCACAGGTGACCCTCACACCGGCCTGGTGCGGCCCTCCCAGTACGGCTCGCGCAGGCGGCGCTTGTACAGCTTGCCGTTGGGGTCGCGGGGCATCTCGGCGATGAAGTCGATGCTGCGGGGCCGCTTGTAGCCGGCCAGCCGGCCGGCGCAGTGGGCGAGGAGGTCGGCGGCGAGTCCGGGTCCGGGCTCGTGGCCGGGGGCCGGTTCGACGACGGCCCGCACCTCCTCGCCCCAGTCGTCGTGCGGGATGCCGAAGGCGGCGGCGTCGGCGACGGCGGGGTGCGCGAGCAGGGCGGACTCGATCTCCGCGGGGTAGATGTTGACTCCGCCGGAGATGATCAGGTCGATCTTGCGGTCGCGCAGGAACAGGTAGCCGTCCTCGTCGAGGCAGCCCAGGTCGCCGACGGTGAAGAAGTCGCCGATGCGGTTCTTGCGGGTCTTCGCCTCGTCCTTGTGATAGCTGAAGCCGCCCGTGCTCATCTTCATGTAGACGGTGCCGAGTTCACCGGGCGGCAGCCGGTTGCCGTCGTCGTCGAAGACGGCGAGTTCGCTGATGGGCCAGGCCTTGCCGACCGTGCCGGGCTTCTTCAGCCAGTCCTCGGCCGTGGCGAAGGCACCGCCGCCCTCGCTGGCCGCGTAGTACTCCTCCACGCACTCGCCCCACCACTCGATCATCGCCCGCTTCACATGGTCGGGGCAGGGCGCGGCGCCGTGGATGGCGTGCCGCATGGAGGTGACGTCGTAGCGGGCCTTCACGTCGTCGGGGAGGGCGAGGAGGCGGTGGAACTGGGTCGGGACCATGTGGGTGTGCGTGCACCGGTGTCCGTCGATCAGACGGAGCATCTCCTGCGGGGTCCACTTGTCCATCAGGACCAGCCGGTGGCCGATGTGCAGGGACGCGCCCGCGAACTGGAGCACGGCCGTGTGGTAGAGCGGCGAGCAGACCAGGTGAACGTTGCCGTCCGCGGGCCTGATCCCGAAGATGCCGAGGAATCCGCCGAGATACGCCTCCTCGGGCGGCCTGCCGGGCAGCGGACGCCGGATGCCGCGTGGGCGTCCCGTCGTACCGGACGTGTAGTTCATGACCCAGCCGAGGGTGCGGTCGGCGGGCGCCGACTCGGGCTGTCCGGCGAGGAGTTCGGGGTACGGCCGGAAGCCGGGGACCTCGCCGACGGCGTACCGGTGGGTGGCGGGGAGGGCGGCCTCGTCGGCGGCCCGGCGGGCCTGGTCGGCGAAGCGCTCGTGGGCGAGGAGGACCTTGGCTCCGGAGTCGGAGACGATCCAGGCGATCTCGGGGCCGACGAGGTGGTGGTTGACGGGGACGAGGTAGAAGCCGGCCTGGGTGGCCGCCAGGTAGGCGGTGAAGAACTCGGGCGAATTGGGCAGGACGACGGCGAAGGCGTCGCCGCGCTCCAGCCCGGCCGCGCGCAGACCGTGGACGAGACGGTTGGCGGCGGCGTGCAGGCGTCCGGCGGTCCACTCCTCGCCGTCCGGGGCGATCATCACCGTACGGCCGGGGTCCTCGGCGGCCTGGGCCCAGAAGCCGGTGGGGGGTGCGGTCGTCACCGGGCGCTCCTTCCCGCGATGCGGTTGACTCGGTCGACGGCCTGCTCGAAGCCGCGGGTGAGGTCGTCGAAGACGGCCCGGACGCTGCGGACCTCGTTCATCCGGCCGACGATCTGCCCGACGGGGGTGCCGAGGAGGGGGTCGACCTCGTACTTCTGGATCCGTGAGACGGCGTCGGCGACGAGCAGTCCCTGGAGGGGCATCGGGAGCGTGCCGGGGCCGTCCGGGGTGTCCCAGGCGTCGGTCCATTCGGTACGGAGCTGGCGGGCGGGTTTCCCGGTGAGGGCGCGGGAGCGGACGGTGTCGCCGGAGCCGGCCGCGAGGAGTTTGCGGGTCAGCGCGGACGAATGCAGGTCGGCCTCGGCGGCGGTCAGCCAGAGGGAGCCGAGCCATACGCCCTGGGCGCCGAGGGCGAGGGCGGCGGCGATCTGCCGTCCGCTGCCGATGCCGCCGGCGGCCAGCACCGGCATGGGGGCGACGGCGTCCACGACCTCGGGGGTGAGCACCATGGAGGCGATCTCGCCGGTGTGACCGCCGGCCTCGTAGCCCTGGGCGACGACGATGTCGATGCCCGCGTCCCGGTGTTTGACCGCGTGCCGGGCGCTGCCCGCGAGCGCGGCGACCAGCACTCCCCGCTCGTGGGCGCGGGCCACGACGTCGGCGGGCGGGGAGCCGAGGGCGTTGGCCAGCAGCCGGATCGGGTAGTCGAAGGCGACGTCGAGCTGACCGCGGGCGACCTGCTCCATCCAGCCGGTGATGCGCCAGCCGGACGCCTCGCCCTCGGCCAGTTCGGGCACGCCGTGCTTGGCGAGGGTGTCCCGCACGAACTGCCGGTGTCCTTCGGGGATCATCGCCTCGACGTCGGCCTCGGTCAGTGTGTGATCCTTCGGGCCCTCCACCTTCTTCGCGGGCATGACGACATCCAGGCCGTACGGCCGGCCGTCGACGTGGCGCTCGATCCAGTCGAGGTCGCGCCGGAGATCGTCGGGGGCGGTGTAGCGGACCGCGCCGAGCACGCCGAACCCGCCGGCGCGGCTGATGGCCGCGGCCACCGCGGGAAACGGCGTGAAGCCGAAGACGGCGTGCTCGACTCCGAGTTGGTTGCTCAGCTCCGTCTGCATGGGCGCAGGATGCCGCAGCGGTCCGGACGAAGGAAGCCCTTTTCTGATACTCCGTCAGATTGTCTCGGTCCCAGGCCCTCAGCGGGCGACGTCCATCCGCTGGGTGCCGTTGACGGACAGCAGTGGGAGTGCCTGCTCCGACGGGGAGCCGGGGTGGCCGTGCAGATGACGACCCGCTGGTCCCGGTCGGTGATGTCCAGGACGTCGCAGTTGACGGAGACGGGGCCCATCAGGGGATGGCCGAAGGTCTTGCACGGGGTGGGCCGGGCAGCCGCCTCGTGAGCCGCCCACAGCCGGGCGAACTCCTCGCTGCCGTCCAGGAGTTCGGCGATCAGGTCGGTCAGCTCCGGGTCGCCGGGGTAGCGGGCGGCGGCGGCACGCAGATGCTGGGCCGCGGTGCGGGTGAACTCGTCGGCGTCGGACACGCTGTACAGCCGCCGGCCGTCCGGCTGCTGCAGGAAGGCCCGGCGGACGACGTCGCGGTCGCGGCGCGACAGGGCGGAGAAGTCCCCGGTCGCCGAGGCCGCGGCGTGGTTGCTGAGCGACCGCGCCTCCTACGTCACCGGGACGGTGCTGCCGGTGGACGGGGACATGCGGTCCTGACAGGCACCGACCGGCCTCACCCCGTGAGGTCCTCCAGCACCGCCATCGCCGCGTTGTGCCCCGGCACCCCGCTGACCCCTCCCCCGCGTACCGCGCCGGCGCCGCACAGCAGCACGTTGGCGTGCGGGGTCTCGACGCCCCAGCGGCCGACGCCGTCCTGGGTGTACGGCCAGGCCAGGTCGCGGTGGAAGATGTTGCCGCCGGGCAGGCCGAGGTCGCGCTCCAGGTCCAGCGGGGTCTTCGCCTCGATGCAGGGGCGGCCGTCGGCGTCGGTGGCCAGGCAGTCGGCGAGCGGCTCGGCGAGGTGCGCGTCCAGTTGGGCGAGGGTGGCCTTGAGGAGGTCCTCGCGTACGGCGTCGTTGTCCTGTGCGAAGAGCCGGGCGGGGGTGTGCAGGCCGAACAGGGTCAGCGTCTGGCAGCCCCGCTCGACCAGGTCCGGGCCGAGGATCGTCGGGTCGGTCAGGGAGTGGCAGTAGATCTCGGACGGCGGGGCGGCGGGCGGTTCGCCGGCCGCCGCCTGGGCGTGGGCGGTGGCCAGTTGGGCGTAGCCCTCGGCGATGTGGAAGGTGCCGGCGAAGGCCTCGCGCGGGTCGACGGAGGTGTCACGCAGCCGGGGCAGCCGCTCCAGGAGCATGTTCACCTTGAGCTGCGCGCCCTCGGCGGGGGCCGGCGGGGCGTCGCCGGTGAGGGCGGCCAGCGCTTGCGGGGAGGCGTTGACGAGGACGTGCCGGGCGGCGGCGACGCCCTCGCCGTCGGCGGTGCGATACGTGACCTCGGCGCCACGGCCGTCGGTGTCGATCCGCACGGCCTCGTGACCGGTGGCGAGAACGGCGCCGGCGCTCCGGGCGGCGTCGGCCAGGGCGTCCGTCAGGGCGCCCATCCCGCCGACGGGCACGTCCCAGGCGCCGGTGCCGCCGCCGATCACGTGGTAGAGGAGGCAGCGGTTCTGTCTGAGGGAGGGATCGTGGGCGTCGGCGAAGGTGCCGATCAGCGCGTCGGTCAGGACGACGCCCCGCACCAGGTCGTCCGTGAAGTGCTCCTCGACGGCGATGCCGACGGGCTCCTCGAAGAGCGCCCGCCAGGCATCCTCGTCGTCGACGCGCCGGCGCAGCTCCTCGCGGGTGGGCAGCGGTTCGGTGAGCGTGGGGAAGACCCGCTCGGCGAGGCGCCCGGTCATGCCGTAGAAGCGCTGCCAGGCCGCGTACTCCCGCTCACCGCCGGTCAGCCGCGCGAACGCCTCCCGGGTGCGCGCCTCGCCCCCGCCGACGAGCAGCCCGGTCGCCCGCCCGTCACGCTCCACCGGCGTGTACGACGAGATGGTGCGCCGCTGGACGCGGAAGTCCAGCCCCAGATCCCGCACGATCTTCGACGGCAGCAGGCTGACCAGGTACGAGTACCGCGACAACCGGGCGTCCACCCCGGTGAACGGCCGGGTGGAGACGGCGGCACCCCCGGTGTGGCCGAGCCGCTCCAGCACCAGCACGGACCGCCCGGCCCGCGCCAGATAGGCGGCGGCGACCAGCCCGTTGTGACCACCGCCGACGATGACGACGTCGTAGGCGCGACGTCCGGGGTCTCCCTCGTGTGCAGGCATGGTTCTTCGTAGCACGGGGCGATCAGGACGGGCCAGGGCGGCGCGGCGGACGAGGCGCCCGCTCGGCGGGCGGCGGCAGGGGCTGGGCGGGCACACGCAGTCGGGTTCACAGCGAGCCGTGCGTCGAGGAGGGACTCTCTTGGCCGGTCCTGGACGTCGGCCTCACGGTGGTGGCGGCCCACCCCGACCCGCGCGGGCAGGGCCCAGGACCGTGCGCGGCACGGCCACCGACGCTTCACCGCTGAGCGGAAGGCACCGGAAAGAGCATGCAGCTGCTGGTGGCGTGCGCGAGCAGGCGGTCCTTCGCGTCGAACAACTGGGCCTGGGCCAGAGCTGTCTGGCGGCCGCTGTTGACCACCGTGCCGATGGCGCGCACCGTGCCCGTCTCCACCGTGATGCGCCGCAGGAACTTCACCGTCAGGTCGAGCGAGGTGTACGCCATGCCCTGCGGGAGGGTGGACTGGACGGCGCAGCCCGCCGCCGAGTCGAGCAGGGTGGCGAAGATGCCGCCGTGCACGCTGCCGATCGGGTTGTAGTGCTCCTCCCCGGGGGTCAGCGAGAAGACCGCCCTGCCGGGCTCCACCTCGTCCAGGGCGAAGTCGATGGAGTAGTTGATGGGCGGTCCCGGCAGCCGCCCCGCCTGCAGCTCGCGCAGGAAGTCGATGCCGGCCATGCGCCCGGCGGCCTCCGCGAGGATCGCGGGATCTTCCCATTGATACGTACGTGTTCGTCCCACGACCGGCACCTTCCCATCTGACTTTTGCAAGTGAAGCTAGCTGTGCGTTCACCTGACTGTCAATGAAGAAGCCAGGCCCTTACGATGGCCGGATGGAGTGGCTTGAGGCGAGCACGGAGAACTGCCCCGTCCAGCGCACGCTCGACGTGGTCGGAGAGAAGTGGATGTTGCTGATCCTGCGGGACGCGGTCAACGGGGTCCGCCGCTTCGACGACTTCCATCGCCATATCGGCCTGTCGGAGGCCGTCCTCAGCGACCGTCTGCGCAAGCTGACCGCGGCCGGCGTCCTCAAGACGACTCCCTACCAGGAGCCGGGCAGCCGCCCCCGCAACGAGTACCGGCTGACCCGCAAGGGCTGGGACCTGTGGCCCGTACTGATGGCGCTCACCCAGTGGGGCGAGACATACGCCCTCGGGCCCGAAGGGCCCCTGCTGGACGTCCGCCACACCGACTGCGACGCCCCGGTCCGCGTCGTCGTCGAGTGCTCCGCCGAACACGCCACGGTCACCCCCCGTGACGTCACCGCCCGCCTGGGACCCGGCGCCCGCCGCCGCAACTGAGACAGCGCCCGCGGTCCGCACGACCACCGGTGACCTGTCAGCCGTGACCGGCCACCGGCCGACCGGTCACGGCTCTCACAGGTCACAGCTCACCGTTCGGCCCGAGACAACCTTGCGGTCGCCGGCCGCTCCGTGTCCGTTCGTGGCGAGGGCTTCTCCCACCGGGAGCTGGGCCCCCAGGAGGGCGTGCCGCTGATCCTGCTGATCCACCTGGCCGGTGTGCTGGACAACCGGGACCCGCGCGTCGTCGACGGACTCGCCGCGCGGCGTCGGGTCATCGCCTTCGACAATCGCGGGGTGGGCGGATCGAGCGGTTCGACGCCGGACACGATCGAGGCGATGGCGCGTGACGCGGTGCTGTTCGTGCGAGCCCTCGGATTCGACCAGGTCGCTCTGCTGGGACTGTCGATGGGCGGCTTCGTCGCACAGGTCGTCGCGGCGGAAGAACCGCGCCCTGATCCGTAAGGTCATCCTCGCGGGCACGGGAACCGCGGGGGGTCCCGGGATCGAGAAGGTCCCCGCCCTCAGCATCCAGGCGACACTCAAGGGCGCTCTCACCCGTCAGGATCCCGAGCTCTCGCTCTTCTTCACCGGGACCGCCGACGGCCGGCGGGCGGGACTCGCCTTCCTGGAACGGCCCAAGGAGCGCACGCAGGACCGCGACAAGGTGATCTCGCTGCCGTCGTTCCGCTGCCCAGCTGAAGGCCATCAGGCGATGGGGCCGCCAGACACCGTCCGAACTTTCGGCCATTCGCCAACCGGTCCTCGTGGCCAACGGTGAGCACGACCGGATGGTGCCCAGCCGGAACACACTCGACCTGGCCGTGCGCCTGCCCCGCGGCAAACTCGTTCCCCTCCACCCGGACGCCGGACACGAGTTCCTGGAGTCCTGAACCCGGGCGCCGGGTCGTGCGAGCGGGCCGCACGGCGCCGAGCTGCCGCCGGTCCCGGCGCACAGGCGCGGCGAGGGTGGCTAACGCCGCACCCGCGGCATCCCCAGGCCGATCCAGGAGATGATCTCCCGCTGGATCTCGTTGTTGCCGCCGCCGAAGGTGAAGATCACGGCGGAGCGGTAGCCGCGTTCGAGTTCGCCGTGCAGGACGGCGCCCGCCGAGCCTTCCTGGAGGGCGCCGGGGGCGGCGACGACCTCCAGCAGCCAGGCGTAGGCGTCCCGGCGGGCCTCGGAGCCGTAGACCTTGACGGCGGAGGCGTCCTGCGGGGTGAGGGTGCCGTTCTGGAGGGCGGTGACCATCTGCCAGTTGAGGAGCTTGAGGGCGTCCAGTTTCACGTGGGTGCGGGCGAGGAGGCGGCGGACCCAGGGCAGGTCGACGACACGGCGGCCGTCGGCGAGCTTGGTCCCGCTCGCCCAGCGCTGGACGTCGTGCAGGGCGCGGATGGCCATGGTGCCGTGGGCGGCCAGTGTCACGCGCTCGTGGTTGAGCTGGTTGGTGATCAGCCGCCAGCCCTGGTTCTCGGCGCCGACGCGGTGGGTGACGGGGACGCGTACGTTCTCGTAGTAGCTGGCGGTGGTGTCGTGCGAGGCGAGCGTGCGGATGAGGGTGCAGGAGTAGCCGGGGTCGGTGGTCGGCACCAGCAGCATGGTGATGCCCTTGTGGGGCGGGGCGTCGGGGTCGGTGCGCACGGCGAGCCACACCCAGTCGGCGGTGTCACCGTTCGTCGTCCAGATCTTCTGGCCGTTGACCACGTACGTGTCCCCGTCCCGCACCGCGCGCGTCCGCAGGGCGGCGAGGTCGGTGCCCGCGTCGGGTTCGCTGTAGCCGATGGCGAAGTCGATCTCGCCGGCGAGGATCTTCGGAAGGAAGTACGCCTTCTGCTCGTCCGTGCCGTACCGCATGATCGTCGGGCCGACGGTGTTGAGCGCCATGAGCGGCAGCGGGACCCCGGCCTGGGCGGCCTCGTCGAAGAAGACGAACTGCTCGGTCGGCGTCAGCCCGCGTCCGCCGTACTCCTTCGGCCAGCCGACGCCCAGCCAGCCGTCCGCGCCGAGCCGGCGGATGGTCTCGCGGTAGAAGCGTTTCGCGGCGAGGGGGTCTGCGTGCCGCGCATACGCGTTGTCCGGTACCAGCTCGGCGAAGTAGGCACGCAGTTCGGTGCGCAGCCGCAACTGCTCGGGCGTGTGGTCGAGGTGCACGGCGCCTCCTGGCTTTCCAAGGCCGGTCTCCTGACGGCGCACACCGTAGAACGTGTTGCAGCAATTGGGAATGCCGGTCACCGGTCGGCATTCACGGACCGGCTGTCGCGGCCACCACCTCAGTCCAGCGTCTTCAGGAAGTCCGTGCACGCCCGGGCACACGCGCGGCACGCGGCCGCGCTGTCCTGGGCGCCGGGATGCCGCTCGAAGACGTGCGCGGTCTCCAGGCAGATGGTGCGGCACCACTCCACCTGGACCCGGATGCCGGCCTCGTCCACCCGGTTCTCCTCGGACAGCACACGGCAGGTCGCGTCGCAGACCTCCGCGCACATGATCCCCTTGCGCCGCACGAATTCCTGCTGTTCGGTTCCGTCCGGATCCACGAGGCTCGCGCGCAGCGCGCAGGCCCGCGCACACTCGGTGCACGCCTGGGCGCATGCGAAGCGGTCCTCCAGGAACCGGAAGAGTTCCTGTTGGGATGTCGTCGAAGTCACACAGCGCGAGTAGCCGCGACGGACCGCGCCAAACTCCCCACCGCACTCGCCAGAGGCGGACCGGGCACGGAGAGCGACAGGTGCCGCCGGGCGGTTCGCGACTGATTGGTGGGGTATTCGCCTGATATGAGTAGCGCAAGCATGCAGGTGGCCGCGTCGAGCGGCCTGCTCAGCGTGGCCATGTTCGTGGTCGGTGTGGTCCTCGTGGCCCTGCTGGCCGGCAGCTTCTGGCTGGGCGCACGCATCAAGCAGCGTGAGCTGCCCCGGCCGCGTCCCGACGAGCAGCCCCATCTGCCCCCGGACGGACCCGTGCGGGAGGTCCGGGAATACCGGGAGCCCGACGAGGTACCGCGGATGCCGAAGGGGGGCCGCGCCCTCACCCCGTACGAACTGACCAACATGCAGACCCGGCCGAGCACGTCCAAGGAGCGGCGGCGCTGGAGTCCGGGCAGCAGCGGATCGTTCGGCGGGGGCGGACTGGGCGGCCACTGAGTCCCGCCCCGCCCTCGCGCACCAGCGCCCACCGTCCCAGGCCATCGCGAACGGAGTGAGATCCATGGCCGACGAAGGTCGCAGCACCCTGCCCCTGCCCGACTACGACCACCTGCCCATCGGCGGCCTGGAGAGTCGCGTACGGTCGCTCACCGCCGGGGAGGTCGAGGAACTGCTCGCCTACGAACGGACGCACGCCGACCGTCTCCCGGTGACCGAGGTCCTGACGTCCCGCCTGGAACAGCTGGAGGCGGGCGCCGAGCCGACCTCGGGCGACCCGAGCGCCCTGCGCCCGGAGCAGTCCACGGGGCGCGCCGGATCCCCGGTGTCCCCGGCGACCTCGCCGCAGCCGTTCGGTCCGCCGCCGCACGGCACCCCGGACCAGCGGGGCAAGCCGAAGGGCGACCGGGCGTAGCGCGCCACGTCCACGTCCACGTCAGCCAGGGTCCGGGCCGGTGCCCGGGCCCTGGCGTCTTCGGCGTCTTCGGCGTCTCACACGGCACGGGCCGAGCGGTGACCAAAGCCACACGGCGCCGCCGACGTCAGCCGCCCACGTACTCCGCGAGGTGTTCGCCCGTGAGGGTCGAGCGGGCGGCGACGAGGTCGGCCGGGGTGCCCTCGAAGACGATCCGGCCGCCGTCGTGACCGGCGCCCGGGCCGAGGTCGATGATCCAGTCGGCGTGGGCCATGACCGCCAGGTGATGTTCGACCACGACGACCGACTTGCCGGAGTCCACCAGCCGGTCCAGCAGCCCGAGCAGTTGCTCGACGTCGGCGAGGTGAAGACCGGTGGTCGGTTCGTCGAGCACGTAGACGCCGCCCTTGTCGCCCATGTGGGTGGCCAGCTTGAGGCGCTGACGCTCGCCCCCGGACAGGGTGGTGAGCGGCTGGCCGAGGGTGAGATAGCCGAGCCCGACGTCCGCGAGCCGGCCGAGGATGCGCTGCGCGGCGGGGGTGTGCGCCTCACCGGAGCCGAAGAACTCCTCGGCCCTGGCCACCGGCAACGCGAGCACCTCGCTGATGTCCCGGCCGCCGAGATGGTAGTCGAGCACCGCCGCCTGGAACCGCTTGCCCTCGCAGTCCTCGCAGGTGGTGGCCACGCCGGCCATCATCGCCAGGTCGGTGTAGACGACGCCCGCGCCGTTGCAGGTGGGACAGGCGCCCTCGGAGTTGGCGCTGAACAGGGCCGGCTTCACGCCGTTGGCCTTCGCGAACGCCTTGCGGATCGGGTCGAGCAGTCCGGTGTAGGTCGCCGGGTTGCTGCGCCGCGAGCCCCGGATCGGGCTCTGGTCGACGGACACCACGCCCGCGTCGGCGGGGATCGACCCGTGGACGAGCGAACTCTTGCCAGAACCGGCGACCCCGGTGATGACGGCGAGCACACCGAGCGGGATGTCCACGTCGACGCCCTGGAGGTTGTGCGCCCTCGCGCCGCGGATCTCCAGTGCCCCGGTGGACTCGCGCACGGATGCCTTCAGGGCGGCCCGGTCGTCGAGATGGCGGCCGGTGACGGTGTCCCCGGCCCGCAGCCCTTCGACGGTGCCCTCGTAGCAGACCGTGCCGCCCGCCGTACCGGCGCCGGGGCCGAGGTCGACGATGTGGTCGGCGATCGCGATCGTCTGCGGCTTGTGCTCCACGACGAGCACGGTGTTGCCCTTGTCCCGCAGCCGCAGCAGCAGGTCGTTCATCCGCCGGATGTCGTGGGGGTGCAGGCCGGCGGTGGGCTCGTCGAAGACGTAGGTGACGTCGGTGAGCGAGGAGCCGAGGTGGCGGATCATCTTGACGCGTTGCGACTCACCGCCCGACAGCGAGCCCGCGGGCCGGTCGAGCGAGAGGTAGCCGAGGCCGATCTCCGCGAAGGAGTCGAGGGTCTGGCGCAACGCCGTGAGCAGTGGCGCCACCGACGGCTCGTCGAGCGAGCGGACCCATTCGGCCAGGTCGGTGATCTGCATCGCGCAGGCATCGGCGATGCTGACCTTGTCGATCTTCGAGGAGCGGGCGCCCTCGCTGAGCCGGGTGCCGTCGCACTCGGGGCAGACGGAGAACGTCATCGCCCGTTCCACGAAGGCGCGCACATGCGGCTGGAGCGCTTCGACGTCCTTGGCGAGCATCGACTTCTGGATCTTCGGGATCAGCCCGTCGTACGTCAGGTTGATGCCGTCGACCTTGATCTTGGTCGGCTCCTTGTAAAGGAGGTCGTGCAGTTCCCTCTCGGTGTACTCGCGGATCGGCTTGTCCGGGTCGAAGAAGCCGCAGCCTCGGAAGATGCGGCCGTACCAGCCGTCCATGCTGTAGCCGGGGATCGTGAGCGCGTCCTCGTTCAGCGACTTGCTGTCGTCGTAGAGCTGGGTGAGGTCGATGTCGGAGACCGTGCCCCGGCCCTCGCAGCGGACACACATGCCGCCGGTGCGGTTGTAGGTCGCCTTCACGGTCTTCTTGGTGCCGCGCTCGACGGTGATGCCGCCGCTGGCCCGTACCGAGGCGGTGTTGAAGGAGTAGGCGCTGGGCGGGCCGATGTGCGGATCGCCGAGCCGGCTGAAGAGGATCCGCAGCATCGCGTTGGCGTCGGTCGCGGTGCCGACGGTGGAGCGGGGGTCGGCGCCCATCCGCTGCTGGTCGACGATGATCGCGGTCGTCAGCCCGTCGAGGACGTCGACGTCGGGCCGCGCCAGCGTCGGCATGAAGCCCTGCACGAAGGCGCTGTACGTCTCGTTGATCAGCCGCTGCGACTCGGCGGCGATGGTGTTGAACACCAGGGAGCTCTTGCCCGAGCCGGACACCCCCGTGAACACGGTCAGCCGGCGCTTGGGGATCTCGACACTGACGTCCTTGAGGTTGTTCACGCGCGCGCTGTGCACACGGATCACGTCGTGGGTGTCGGCGGCGTGCGGCGTGGCCGGCCGGCCGGCCGTCCTCTTCGCGGTGCTCATCAGCTGTCTCCATCGGTCGTGCGGGCCGGCCTTCGCGGTCTCCGTCGGCGTCACCCTCACGCTATGCGCTGCCCGGGGACCGGCGCTTCTCGATTCCTGACCGAAGCCGGCTCGCCTGTCGCGACGAGGGAAGAAACCGCGCCATACCGCGCGGATCGGGGGCGGTGTACGACCCGAGCGGTCGCCGGGACACACCCGGACGGGGATCGGCCAGCTTCGGCCGTGAACGGTCAGTAAGCGACATCCCGGAGCGGAGCGGGTGTGAAGGCGCTGTGATGGCCTGAATCGTCGCGCAAAGTGAGGTGGATCATGGCCGACTTGGTGCAGGCGGAACCGGCGGAACTGCGGTACGGCTGCCGCGGCCCCCTGCGTGAGAAGGCTCCGTCCGGAGCGGAGGAGCGGTTCCGGGGGCTGCTGGAGGCGGCGCCGGACGCCATGGTCATCGTCGACGACCGGGGCACCATCCGCCTCGTCAACGCTCAGACGGAGGCCCTGTTCGGCTACCGCCGCGAGGAACTCCTCGGCCACCCGGTCGACCTGCTGCTGCCGCACCGCTTCCGCGACCAGCACACCGCCCACCGCGGCGCTTACACCGCCAACCGCCAGGTGCGGCCCATGGGCGCCGGCCTCGAACTGCTCGGGCTGCGCAAGGACGGCACCGAGTTCCCGGTCGAGATCAGCCTGAGTCCCCTGGAGACGGCGGACGGACTGCTGGTGTCTGCGGCGGTCCGCGACGTCTCCGAGCGCAAGGCCGCCGAGGCCCGCATCAACGAACTCGCCGCCCTCGTGGAGTCCTCGCAGGACGCCATCCTCGCCCACACCCTCGACGGGTACGTCACCTACTGGAACGCGGCGGCGCAGCGTCTGTACGGCTACACCGCCGACGAGGCCGTCGGACGGCACGTCTCCCTGCTGGCCCCGCCCGAGCTGCGCGGCGAGGTCAGAGCGCTGCTGCGGCGGCTGCGGCGGGGCCGGAAGGTGGAGCACTTCGAGACGCTGAGGGTCACCAGCACCGGAGCGCTGCTGGACGTGGACGTGACGCTGTGGCCGACCCGGGACACCCACGGAGCGGTGGTCGGGGCGTGCGCGATCGTGCGGGACATCAGCGACCGCAAGCGGGCCCAGGCCGAACTGACCGAGCTGTACGAGCAGCAGCGGCACATCGCCCTCACCCTCCAGCGCAGCCTGATGGGCACCCCGCCCGCGCTGCCCGGTCTGCCCACCGCCAGCCGCTACCGGCCCGCCACGCAGGGCGCCGGGGTGGGCGGCGACTGGTTCGACCTGGTGCCGCTGGGCGCCGGGCGGGTGGGCGTGCTCATAGGCGATGTGATGGGGCGCGGCCTGGAGGCCGCCGCAGTGATGGGCCAACTGCGCTCCGCCGCGCACGCGCTGGCCAAGACCGGCATGCAGCCGCGGCAGCTGATGCGGGCGCTGGACACCTGCGTCGCGGACCTGGATGTGCCCGACCAGCTCGTCACCTGCTGCTATCTGGTGATCACCCCGGACACGGGCACGGTGACGATCTGCTCGGCGGGCCATCTGCCGGTCCTGGTCGCCGGGGCCGGAAGGGGCGTGCGGGCGCTCGACTGCCCGGTCAACATGCCGCTCGGAGTCGGCGACGTCCCGTTCAGGCAGGCCCGCGCGAAGATACCCCCGGGGGCGACCCTGGTGCTGTACACGGACGGCCTCATCGAGACGCCGGGCAGCGACATAGAACTGCGTATCGGCGAACTCACGGTGCTGCTGGAGGAGTTGTTCGCCGACGCGCCCTGTCTGGAGAAGGCGGCCGACCGGGTGCTCGCGGGTCTGCTGCCGGACCCGGAGAGCCACAACGACGACGTGACCCTCCTGCTGGCCCAGCTCCCGGCGGTGTAGGAGGCCGGGAGCGGGCGCGGCACGGGTCGAGGCAGGGGGTCCCTCACGGGTCCTTGGTGCGTCCGTGGCCTCGGCCCGCGGTGCGGCGGTGCGGCCGGGGACAAGGGCGGACGACCGGGTTCAGGCCGGGGCGGTGAAGCCCCGGCGGCCGGTGGCCATAACCTGGGTGAGGTGCGGCTGCCGTGCCGTGCGACGGCCGCTCACCGTCCGCGCGTAGGCGTCCAGGTGGGCCTTGATGTACGGGACGGCCACGGTGTCGAGTTCGCCGTCGACGAACGCGGGCTGGACGTTGACCTCGAAGACGACGCCGCCGTTCTCCACGGCCAGGTCCACCCCGGCGAAGGGCAGGCCGACCGACGCGGTGGCGGCGACGGCGAGTTCCGTGAGGCGGGGTGACAGGTCCGGCGGGTCGATGTGGACGGGGGTGGCGCCCTGGCAGGTGTTGCAGGGGGTGTTCCCCGGGCGACCCGAG
Source organism: Streptomyces sp. ID05-39B (assembly GCF_033794725.1). Lineage (NCBI taxonomy): Bacteria > Bacillati > Actinomycetota > Actinomycetes > Kitasatosporales > Streptomycetaceae > Streptomyces > Streptomyces sp. ID05-39B. The sequence goes on from NZ_JARGEF010000021.1 coordinate 56,052, forward strand.
CGCACGCGTTCGTCGCGCCTGTGTGCCCGTTGAAGGCCCAGTGGGTTTTCAGGTTGAAAAGGGGGGGGGGGGAGGCGACCTGGTG
>NZ_JARGEF010000220.1:0-13644 GCF_033794725.1 Streptomyces sp. ID05-39B
CCCCGGTACCGCTTCCCCCGTGTTTCCCCCGTTCACCGGCTTCCCTGAACAGAAGCCGGATCCCCCGTCCGCCTCAGGCGACCAACTCGCCGAAGGCGTCTTCCTCGTCACGGCCGAAGCTGAGGACCTCGTCCTCACGCAGCCGGCGGAGCGACCGCCAGATGCTGGACTTCACCGTGCCGACACTGATACCGAGGATGTCCGCGATCTCCGGGTCGGTGCGGCCCTCGTAGTACCGCAGGACCAGCATCGTCCGCTGGAGTTCGGGCAGCCGGGTGAGCGCCTGCCACAGGACCGTGCGCAGTTCGGTGCCGCGCATCGCGTCCGTGTCGCCGGCCGTCTCCGGCAGCTCCTCGGTCGGGTACTCGTTCAGCTTGCGGCGGCGCCACGCGCTGATGTGCAGGTTGGTCATGGTCCGCCGGAGGTATCCGCCGACGGCCGCCTTGTCGCTGATCCGCTCCCACGCCCGGTAGGTCGAGAACAGTGCGCTCTGGAGCAGGTCCTCGGCCTCGAAACGGTCACCGGTGAGGTGGTAGGCGGTGGCGTACAGGGAGGCGCGGCGCTCCTGGACGTAGGCGGTGAACTCCGCCTCCGACAGCGAGCGACGCTCCCCCGAGTCCTCCCTGTACGCGGCTCCCCCGTCCGCCGCGGCGGGCGTCTCTCCCGTGCGGGCGTCGATCACCGTCATGATCGAGGTGTGCTGACGCCCGGTGCCGCGGACGCACCGTCCTCCCCCACGCTCGAACACGCTCCCGCGGGAGGGACCCCCATCGGCACCGGCCTTCTCCGACCCCCGGTTCACGTCGTGCAGGCGCGTGATCACTGCGCTGGTGTTCAGGCTGTGCAGCGTGTTCATCTCGCGCCCCCCGTCGTGGACTTGCGGTGGTTTCGGTCTGTCTTCACCGGCTCGGCGTCCTGCTCCCTTGCCTGATGCCGAGAAGCTTGCCCAGCCCACTTCATCGCCGTGTCCGTCGACTGTCACAGACCTGTCACAGGGGTCCCTCACGGCGACACCACAGATCGTCCACAGGAGTTGCCGGTAGTCATGGGCTCTGCCTCGGCGCGGGTCGGCGATACCCGGCTTCCGTGCTCCGCCCGCCGCTCTGCCCGCCCGGCCGACGAAGGCCCCGAACCGGGCGGGCACGACCGGGACCGTGCGATGTCCGGCGAATTTCCATGGGATCCGCCCGCGGTCCGCGGCCGTCGTCGAAGGCCGGCCGACCGCCCCGATCCACTCCGATCCGGCCGGGCACCTCGCTCCGCGCACCCGCCGTCGGCCACCGAATCCGATCGAACAAGCAGGTCTGCGGGTCGGTGGACCGGATCAGGACCGGGCCTGCGCACCGGCGCTCACGGCACGTCTGCGACCCCCGGTACGCCGCGCGCGCCACGGAAACCACACACCTCTGACGCCCGAGCCCGTACCCACGGGTCGAACGACAGGCCCTCCATGGGCCAGAATGAGCCCGTGCCTTCCCTGTTGCTGATCGAGGACGACGACGCCATCCGTACGGCCCTGGAGCTCTCACTGACGCGCCAGGGACACCGTGTGGCGACCGCTGCGAGCGGTGAGGACGGTCTGAAGCTGCTGCGCGAGCAGCGGCCGGATCTGATCGTGCTGGACGTGATGCTGCCCGGCATCGACGGATTCGAGGTGTGCCGTCGTATCCGGCGCACCGACCAGCTGCCGATCATTCTCCTCACCGCGCGCAACGACGACATCGACGTGGTGGTCGGGCTGGAGTCCGGCGCCGACGACTACGTCGTCAAACCCGTGCAGGGGAGGGTCCTGGACGCCCGTATCCGGGCCGTGCTGCGCCGCGGGGAGCGCGAGTCGAACGACGCCGCGACCTTCGGCAGCCTCGTCATCGACCGCGCGGCGATGACCGTGACGAAGAACGGCGAGGACCTCCAGCTGACCCCGACCGAGCTGCGGCTGCTGCTGGAGCTGAGCCGGCGCCCGGGACAGGCGCTGTCGCGGCAGCAGTTGCTGCGGCTGGTGTGGGAGCACGACTACCTGGGCGACTCCCGGCTGGTGGACGCCTGCGTCCAGCGCCTGCGCGCCAAGGTCGAGGACATCCCGTCCTCTCCCACGCTCATCCGCACCGTGCGCGGAGTCGGCTACCGCCTGGACACGCCTCAGTGAGATCAGGGCAAGGAGGGGTCCGCGGCTGGTCCGCGGCGCGCAAGGGGCATCTTTCACGGCTGCGTTTCACCAGCCTGCGGCTGCGGCTCGTCGTGGTCTTCGGGGCGGTGGCACTGACCGCGGCCGTGTCCGCGTCGGGCATCGCGTACTGGCTCAACCGCGAGGCCGTCCTCACCCGCACCCAGGGGGCGGTCCTGCGGGACTTCGAGCAGGAGATGCAGAACCGGGCGGGATCGCTGCCCGAGCACCCCTCGCAGGACGAACTCCAGCACACGGCCGGGCAGATGGCCAACAGCAGCCAGCGCTTCAGCGTGCTGCTCGTCGGCGAGGACTCCAGCGGCAAGACGGTGTACGGCAACTCCGGCGGCCTGAACGGCTTCTCCCTGGAGGACGTGCCCAAGTCCCTGCGCACGGCCGTCGACAAGGAGCAGGACACCACCGCCGGCAACAAGTCGCCGTACCACCTGTACTGGCAGCGGGTCGTCGAGGACGGCACCCCGTACCTGGTGGCCGGCACGAGGGTGATCGGCGGCGGCCCGACCGGGTACATACGCAAGTCGCTCGAACCGGAGGCCAAGGACCTCAACTCCCTCGCCTGGTCCCTGGGGATCGCCACCGGGCTCGCGCTGATCGGCGCGGCGCTGCTCGCCCAGGCCGCCGCCACGACCGTACTGAAGCCGGTGCACCGTCTCGGGGTGGCCGCGCGCCGCCTCGGCGAGGGCAAGCTGGACACCCGGCTGCGGGTCTCGGGTACGGACGAACTGGCCGATCTCTCCCGCACGTTCAACCGAACGGCCGAGGCCCTGGAGAAGCGGGTCGCGGACATGGCGGCCCGCGACGACGCGTCCCGCCGCTTCGTGGCGGACATGAGCCACGAACTGCGCACGCCCCTCACCGCGATCACGGCCGTCACCGAGGTGCTGGAAGAGGAACTGGACGCGGAGTCGGGCAGCATCGACCCGATGATCGAACCGGCGGTCCGCCTGGTCGTCAGCGAGACCCGGCGCCTGGGCGACCTGGTCGAGAACCTGATGGAAGTCACCCGCTTCGACGCCGGAACGGCCCGCCTGGTCCTGGACGACGTCGACGTCGCCGACCAGATCACGCACTGCATCGACGCCCGCGCCTGGCTCGACGCGGTCGACCTGGACACCGACCGCGGCATCCACGCCCGCCTCGACCCGCGCCGCCTGGACGTCATCATGGCCAACCTCATCGGCAACGCGCTCAAGCACGGCGGCTCACCGGTACGCGTCTCGATCCGCGAGTCGGCCGACGAGGTGGTGATCTCCGTCAGCGACCGCGGCCCCGGCATCCCCGAGGACGTCCTCCCGCACGTCTTCGACCGCTTCTACAAGGCGAGCGCCTCCCGCCCCCGCTCCGAGGGCAGCGGCCTGGGGCTGTCCATCGCCCTGGAGAACGCCCACATCCACGGCGGCAGGCTCACGGCCGCCAACTCCCCCGAGGGCGGCGCGGTCTTCACCCTGCACCTGCCACGGGACGCGTCGGAACTGGTGGAACAGTCCGAGAAGGACAGGGGGGACGCCTCATGAAGCACGTGAAGCGCGTGAAGCGGGACCGTGTACGCCATCTGCTCGCCTTCTCCCTCCTCCTCGCCGGACTGCTCACCGGCTGCGGGATCCGGGCCACCGAGGTACCGACCGACTTCGGTCCGGCGCCGTCGCGGGCGCACTGCTCCCTCACCGACCCCGAGGTGACGACCCAGACGACGAGAGGCGTACCGGTCCAGGTGTTCCTGCTGTGCGGCTCGTCCCTGGTCTCCGTGGACCGCGCCGTACGGGTCCCCGACGGTGCGGCGGACTCGGCGCGCCGTGTCCTCGTGGCACAGGGCCTGTTCGACGAACTGGCCGAGTCCCCCTCCGTCGCGGAGAAGGAGGCCGGCTTCACCACGGACGTACGCGGCGGCATGAAGGTGAGCGGCCCGGCCCCCGGGGACCCCGACGACACCCTGCGCCTGAGCGCCTCCCCCGGCGACCTCACGTCGTACGCCCTGGCCCAGCTCGTCTGCACCTTCTCCGACTCGGCGGCGGCGGAGGGCGACGGCTCGGTGGTCCTGGGCGGCCCGGACGCGGACCGCCCGCGACGCTACGAATGCACCAACGAGGTCCGCTCCCGCCCCGGCTCAGCCGAACCCCCGTCCTCGGAAGTCCCCGAGAACTGACGACCGGGACCGCCGCCACGAGACCAGGGGAGCGGGCCGGACCCAGCCACTCACCGGCATCCGGCCCCCGCCGCACAAGTGACGTACGCCTCCTCCCTCACCCCGGAACCGATGCCGTCACTCCCCGCGTCTAGGGGAGCGTGCAGCGTCAAGGCATCGGCGGCAGCGCCGTGAACCGCATCCGTGCGGCCGGGAGTGTCCTCCTGGTCGCACATCTCCTGTTCGTAGCCTGGCTCACGCTGCGCCCACTGGACGTCCCCTGGGTGATGCCCACCAATCCGCACCCCCTCGCAGGCATCCAGGCCGACCTCCGACTGGGCTGGCCCGAGGCGGCCCGCCGCATCGGCGAGGACCTGGCCCTGCTGGCCCCGCTGGGGGTCCTCCTCCCACTGGCCCACGGCAGACGGGTCGTCGCCCCGCTGGCCTCCCTGGTACGCACGGTCACCGCGGGCGCCCTGCTGTCCCTGGCGATCGCCCTGCTCCAGACGGGCGTTCCCGGCCGCGTGGTCGACATCGACACGGTGCTGATGAACACGGCGGGCGTGGCCCTGACACACGCCGCGCTGGTCCCGGCGGCACGGGCCTGGCTGGGCCGGCGCAGTGCACGCCACGAAGTTCCCCCGGCGGGTCAGGAGGAACCGGCTCAGGGTCTGACCCCGACGATTCCCAGGGTCGGTATCGCCCCGTAGAGCGACGTTTCATCCGCTTCGTCTTCGTAGCGTTGTGGTCAGAAAGGGGCAGCCATCAGGGCCCGCCCCGGACCGACGCCCACGAAGAGGAGCCGCAGATGTCCAGCAGCCTCGCCCGCCCCACCCACGGCCGCATGATCGGCGGAGTGTGCGCCGCGCTGGCCCGCCGCTTCGGCACGTCGGCCACGACCATGCGCGTGATCTTCCTGCTCTCCTGTCTTCTGCCCGGCCCGCAGTTCCTGCTCTACATAGGACTGTGGATCTTCCTGCCCTCCGAGGACAAGGCCCGCACGGCCTGGTGAGCGTGGACGTGCACGCGACCTGCACGTTCACGCGCACGCGAACGCCGTCGGGGCGCGCCCGCAGAAATGGGCGCGCCCCGACGGCGTACTTGCGGGGCCGGGTCAGCCGAGCGGGATCCCGTTCACCGGCAGCCCGTGCGTGGGCAGGCCCTGCAGCGGCAGGCCGCCGAGCAGACCCGCGACGGGGGCCGTGGGGCCTTCGGCGAGCAGCTGCTGGGCGACGGGCTGGACGGCGGTCAGACCCGCGCCGACCGCCGGCTGGGCCTGCGCGAGGGCGTCTCCGGCACCCGGCAGCGCCTGGGCGACGCTCTCCGCCGGCAGCGTCCTGGTGACACCGTCCAGGGCCTGGCTTGCGTCCGGAACGGCCGGGGCGGCGTTGGCGGCGCCCGCACCGGCGGCGGCGAAGGCGGCGCCGAGGGCGGCGACACCGAGGGTCTTGACTGCAGACTGCTTCATGATGAATGCGTCCTCGAATACGGGGAAACTGAGCGGTCCAAGACCGTAAACACGGGACACCACTCACCGCAAACAACGAAATGCGGACGGATCGTGAAGACCCGTCCGCACCCGGAGGTCGTAATTACCGGAAATTCGGCCTCAGTCGTCCACGGAACCGCTGGTGGAGGCGGTCTGCTGGAACAGCCATTCGGACTTCAGTTCCGCGTAACCGGGCTTGATCACGTCATTGATCATGGCCAGCCGTTCATCGAAAGGAATGAATGCTGACTTCATAGCATTGACGGAGAACCACTGGAGATCATCGAGCACATAACCGAACGCGTCGACAAGGTGCTCGAATTCCCGGCTCACGCTGGTGCCGGACATGAGCCTGTTGTCCGTATTCACGGTGGCCCTGAAATGGAGCCGCCGCAGCAGTCCGATCGGATGCTCGGCGTACGACGCGGCGGCCCCGGTCTGGAGATTGGAGCTGGGGCACAGCTCCAGCGGGACGCGCTTGTCGCGGACGTACGAGGCGAGCCGACCGAGTTTCACCGAGCCGTCCGCGGCGATCTCGATGTCGTCGATGATGCGGACGCCGTGCCCGAGCCGGTCGGCGCCGCACCACTGGAGGGCCTGCCAGATGGACGGCAGCCCGAAGGCCTCGCCCGCGTGGATGGTGAAGTGGTTGTTCTCGCGCTTGAGGTACTCGAAGGCGTCGAGATGCCGGGTGGGCGGGTAGCCCGCCTCCGCGCCGGCGATGTCGAAGCCGACCACGCCCAGGTCGCGGTAGCGGTTGGCGAGTTCGGCGATCTCCAGCGAGCGGGCGGCGTGCCGCATCGCGGTGAGCAGGGCGCCGACGCGGATCCGGTGGCCGTTCGCGCGGGCCAGCCGCTCACCCTCCCGGAAGCCCTCGTTGACGGCCTCGACGACCTCTTCGAGGGTGAGGCCGGCGTCGAGATGCTGCTCGGGCGCGTACCGCACCTCGGCGTAGACGACGCCGTCCTCGGCGAGGTCCTCCGCGCACTCGCGGGCGACCCGCACCAGGGCCTCGCGGGTCTGCATGACGCCGACGGTGTGGGAGAAGGTCTCCAGGTACCGCTCCAGGGACCCGGAGTCGGCGGCCTCCCGGAACCAGAGCCCGAGCTTGTCGGGGTCGGCCTCGGGGAGGCGCGTGTACCCGGTGTCCCGGGCGAGGTCGACGATCGTGCCGGGGCGCAGCCCGCCGTCGAGATGGTCGTGCAGCAGAACCTTGGGCGCCCGGCGGATCTGCTCCGGGCCGGGGACGGCGCCCTTCTGGATGCTCTGGCTCGTCATTTCCGCACCGTAACCCCTACGCGCGTAGATCGCTCGGTGGGCAACTCGGTCGATACGCAACGGTGACCGCACGGCCGGGTGGAGTACACCGGCGCTTCTGACACTGTTCTGTCATGGGACAGCAAGCGACGCCGCTTCGGTCGGCCAGGCTGGGGAAGGCCATCGGTCCGGAGCCGCAGTCGGTGAGTGGGGCGGTACTGCTGCTCCCCGAGGGCGAGGAGACCTCCGCGCGCAGACCCTCACCCCTGTGGCCGAGCTCCTCCGTCCGCGCCCTCGGGCGCAAACTCGCCCGCGCGGGGCGGGAGGAGGGGCTGGCCGTCCATGTCGTGCAGTACCGCTACCGCGGCTGGAACGGTACCGAGGCCCACCTGGCCGCCGACGCCTCCTGGGCGACCGACGAGATCGTACGGCTCTACGGGGACGTCCCCGTGTGCCTGGCCGGCGTCGACATGGGCGGGCGGGCCGCCCTGCACGCGGGTGGCCACGAGGCCGTCAACTCCGTTCTGGCGGTCGCCCCCTGGCTGCCGGAGGAGGACGTGGCGGTGCCACCCGAACCGGTGAAGCAGCTGGTGGGCCGGCGGGTGCTGATCGTGCACGGCACCAACGACGAACGGACCGATCCGGAGCTGTCGTTCCGGCTGGCGGCGCGGGCGAAGAAGGCGAACCGGGACGTGTGCCGGTTCGAAGTGCACTCCGACGGGCACGGCTTGCACCAGCACCGGGCCGAAGTGCTCTGCCTCTGCGAGGACTTCGTGATGGGGGTGCTGTTCGGGAGGGCGTTCTCGCGGCCGGTCGAGGACGCGCTCGCGGCCCCGCCGCCCCTGGGCCTGCGGATGCCGCTGGCCTCCGGATTCGGCCGGTCGTTGCGGCGGTAGGCCTGGGCGGGGGTACCGCTTCTACGGCAGCAGGTTGCCCCTTCTCGACAGCAGGAACTTCTTGAAGGCCGCCACCGGGGGTGTGTCCGGGTGGCCGTCCAGCCAGGCGACGCCGATCTCGCGGGCCGCTCTCGGTGCGGTGACCGTCAGTTCGACCACTCCGGGACGGGGCACGGCCGGCGGTGGGAGCAGTGCCACGCCGAGGCCCGCGGCGACCAGGCCGCGCAGGGTTTCCGCCTCCTCGCCCTCGAAGGCGATCCGCGGCCGGAAGCCGGCCTCCTGGCAGAGGTCGTCGGTGATGCGGCGCAGGCCGTAGCCGGGTTCCAGGGTCACGAAGGTCTCGTCGGCGGCCTCGGCGAGGCGGACGCGCCTGCGGGCGGCGAGGCGGTGGTCGGCGGGGACGACCAGGCGCAGTTTCTGTTCGTCGAGGCGGCGGCCTACGAGGTCGGGGGCGTCCGGGACGGGCGAGGTCAGGCACAGGTCCAGTTCACCGGCGCGCAACCTCTCCAGCATGGCCTCGCCGTAGTTCTGGACGAGGCTGAAGCGGACCCGGGGGTGGTCGGCGCGGAAGGCGTGGATCAGGCCGGGGACGGTCTCGGCACCCATGGTGTGCAGGAAGCCGAAGGCGACCTTGCCGGTGGCCGCGTCGGCGTCGGCGCGGACCTCGTCGGCGGCGCGTTCGACCTCGGCGAGGGCGCGTTCGACGGACGTGAGGAAGGTGCGTCCGGCGGGTGTGAGGGAGACGGTGCGGCCGCGGCGGGCGAAGAGGTCGACGCCGAGGTCCTGTTCGAGCCGGACCATGGCCCGCGACAGGGTGGACTGCGGGACCTGCATCTCCTGTGCGGCTCGCGTGACGTGCTCGGTGCGCGCGACTCCCGCGAAGTACGCGAGCCGCGGGGCGAGCAGTGTGACGATGTCTTCTGTGTCACCGGACGGTGACAGCTGACCCTGTGACCTCTGCTGATGCGCCATGGGAACGATTATGACGATTCCATGCATTGGACGGATGAGCGGGGCGGTCCGTACGTTCGAGGCATGTCTCCCGCCAGTACCGGGGCGTCCACCAGCGTGGACGCCGTCCCGACCGTTCCCGCCGCCGCCTCCCCCCGCGCCCCCCACGACTCGCTCATGGCTCCGGGCGGTCCCGGTTACCGCCGGATGAGTTTCGCCCTCTTCCTGGCCGGGGTGGCGACCTTCGCCCTGCTGTACTCCACGCAGGCGCTGCTGCCGCTGATCTCCGGCGAGTTCGGGGTCTCGGCGAGCGACGCGAGCTGGACGGTGGCGGCGGCGACCGGCGGGCTGGCCCTGTTCGTCCTGCCGATGAGCGCCCTGTCGGAGCGCTACGGCCGTCGTACGGTGATGACCGGCTCGCTGGCGGTCGCGGTGACCCTGGGTCTGCTGGTCCCCTTCGCGCCGTCGCTGGGGTGGCTGGTGGTGCTGCGGGGTCTGCAGGGGGCGGCGCTGGCCGGGCTGCCGGCGTCCGCCGCCGCCTATCTCGCCGAGGAGGTCCGGCCGCGTGCCCTGATCACGGCGATCGGCCTGTTCGTGGCGGGCAACAGCGTCGGCGGGATGAGCGGCCGGGTCATCACCGGCTGGGTCGCGCAGGAGTGGGGCTGGCGGGTCGCGCTCGGCGTGGTCGGCGCGGTCGCGGTGGCCTGTGCGATCGCCTTCCGGCTGCTGCTGCCGGCGCCGCGGCACTTCACGCCGGGCTCGCTGCGCCCGGCGGTACTGGCCCGCACGGTCCGCGCCCACCTGGCCGACCCGCTGCTGTGCCGCCTGTACGCGATCGGCGCGCTGTTCATGACCGTCTTCGGCGGGGTCTACACGGTCATCGGATACCGGCTGACCGAGGCGCCGTTCTCGCTCCCGCAGGGCATCGTCGGCTCGGTCTTCCTGGTCTACCTGGTGGGCACGGTGTCCGCGTCGACGGCGGGCCGGCTGGTCGGACGGCTGGGCCGGCGCGGGGCCCTGTACCTGGCGGGCGGCACCACGGCCCTGGGCCTGCTGGTCTCCCTCGCGGACACGCTCCCCCTGGTCCTGCTGGGCCTGGTGCTGATCACTGCGGGCTTCTTCGCGGGGCACGCGGTGGCGTCCTCGGCGGTCAGCAAGACGGCGACGACGGGCCGTGCGCAGGCCTCGGCCCTCTACCAGTCCGCCTACTACCTCGGCTCCAGCGCGGGCAGCACGGTGGGCGCGGTGGCGTTCCACGCGGGCGGCTGGGCGGGCACGGTCGGCGTGGGGATCCTGGCGGTGCTCGGCGTCGTGACGATCACGGTGTTCGGGACGCGGGCGGCGCGCCGGCAGCCGCTGGCCGCCGCGTACTGAGGCCGCCGTGTACTGAGGCCGTCCCTCCCCCAGCGCCCGGGCGCCCCTTCGGGGGCGCCCTCACCACCCCTTGCGACCTGCGGGTTCGTCGACTCGGGGGGCCGTTGTCAGTGGGCTGCGGTAGCTTCCGAAGTACTGGGGCGCACAGGCGCGTGACAGAACGGCCACAGGGGTGGGTGGACGAAGATGAGTGACAGTACGGCGACGGTGGACGACCTCGACGCCAGGCTGGAGAAGCACCGGGTCGAGCTGACGGGGTACTGCTACCGCATGCTCGGTTCCTCCTTCGAGGCGGAGGACGCGGTGCAGGACACCTTGGTGCGCGCCTGGCGGAGCTACGACAAGTTCGAGGGCCGTTCCAGCCTGCGGTCCTGGCTGTACCGCATCGCGACGAACGTGTGCCTGGACATGCTGAACGCGGGCAACAAGCGGGCCCGTCCGATGGACCTCTCCGAGTCCACGCCGCTCGCCAAGGCGGCGCTCTCGCCCCGCCCGGACAACACCTGGCTGGAGCCGATGCCCGACGCGCGCGTGCTGCCCACGGTCGAGGACCCCGCGGAGGCCGCCGTGGTGAAGGAGTCGGTGCGGCTGGCGTTCATGGCGGCGCTCCAGCAACTGCCGCCGAAACAGCGGGCCGTGCTGATCCTGCGCGAGGTGCTGGCGTGGCGGGCGAGCGAGGTCGCCGAGCTGCTGGACACCTCGGTCGCCTCGGTGAACAGCGCGCTCCAGCGGGCCCGCGCGACCCTCGCCGAGCGCGCCGACTCGGGTGCCGAAGCCGCGGTGTCCGACCCGCTGGACGAGGAGCAGCAGAAGCTCCTGGAGCGCTATGTGGCCGCCTTCGAGGGGTACGACATGTCGGCGTTGACGGCACTCCTCCATGAGGACGCCATCATGACGATGCCGCCGTTCGACCTGTGGCTCACGGGCCACGACGACATCGCGGGCTTCATGACGACGATCGGCTCGGCCTGCGAGGGCTCGCGTCTGCTGCCGGTCCAGGTCAACGGTCTGCCGGGCTTCGCGCAGTACAAGCCGGACCCGGAGAAGGGCGGTTACACGCCCTGGGCGGTGCAGGTCCTGGAGATCTCAGACGGCCGCCTCACCGGATTCCACTTCTTCCTCGACACCGAGCGGTGGTTCCCGCTGTTCGGGGTTCCCCTCCACCTCGAAGCGGAGGCCGACCAGGTCGAGCAGGGCGAGTAGCGCGGGGTCGGGGGCGCGCAGACGTATGCATCCCCCGCTCCGGCGGGCGGTCAGCCGCAGCCGGGCCAGCAGGTCGACGGCGGTCAGCCCCGGTGCCCCGAGCCCGGCCACGTCGCAGACGACCAGGCCGCCCGCGGCGCCCTTCAGCAGACCCCGCAGATCGTCGCAGAGTCCCGCCACCTGGCTGCGGGCGAGGGGGCCGGCCAGGGTGAGTACGGGGGGTGTCGTCATGTCCACGGGGGGTAGACCGGCCGGGCTCGCGTAACTCATCGTCGCCACCGGGCTAAGCCATGCGCAAGTTTGCCTAATACCTTTAGCCAGATGCAGACTGGTGTCCGCTGACCGGCGAGAGGACAGGGAGAAGTGTCATGGCACGCGTAGGCCTGACCCCGGAGCGGCTGACCCGGGCGGGCGCGGAGATGGCCGACGAGGCCGGATTCGACCAGGTGACCGTCTCGGCGCTGGCCCGCCGGTTCGACGTCAAGGTCGCAAGCCTGTACTCGCACGTGAGGAACTCGCACGACCTCAAGACGCGGATCGCCCTGCTGGCCCTGGCGGAACTGGCCGACCGCGGGTCCGCCGCGCTGGCCGGACGCTCCGGCAAGGACGCCCTCACCGCCCTCGCCGACGTCTACCGCGACTACGCCCGCGACCACCCCGGCCGCTATGTGGCCGCCCAGTTCCGGCTCACCCCGGAGGCGTCCGCCGCCAGTGCCGGCGCCCGGCACTCCCAGATGACCCGGGCCATCCTGCGGGGCTACGACCTCGCCGAACCGGACCAGACCCACGCCGTCCGGCTGCTCGGCAGCGTCTTCCACGGGTACGTCAGCCTCGAACAGGCCGGCGGCTTCAGCCACAGCGCCCCCGACTCCCAGGAGTCCTGGACCCGCATCCTCGACGCGCTCGACGCGCTGCTGCGGAACTGGCCGACCACGGAAGCAGGTTGAAGCGATGTCTGCCGAGATCCACTGGACCACCACCCCCGTCACCGCCGGCCTCCTGCGCGGCGCCCTGGAGACCGAGCGCACCGAGCACGGGCTGCTGCCGCACCGCCTGCCCGCCTGGGCCCGCGCCCAGTGTGCCGACGGGCAGCTCGCCATGGCCGAGTCCCAGCCGTCCGGCGTCCGGCTGGCCTTCCGTACCCGGGCCACCGCCATCGAGCTGGACACGCTCCCCACCAAGCGGCAGTACGTGGGCGCCCCGCCCCGGCCGGACGGGTTCTACGACCTGGTCGTCGACGGGCGTCCGGCGGGCCGGGGAACCGTGTCGGCGGGGCACGTCCTGGTCGTCGACATGATGGCGGGCGGCTCCGAGTGGCGGCCCGGCCGCCCTGGCACGCTGCGCTTCACGGATCTGCCCGAGGGCGCCAAGGACGTCGAGATCTGGCTGCCGCACAACGAGACCACCGAGCTGATCGCCCTGCGCACCGACGCACCCGTGGAGCCCGCGGGCGCCCCGGACCGGCGGGTCTGGGTGCACCACGGCAGCTCCATCAGCCATGGTTCGGACGCCGCCGGTCCGACCGGCATCTGGCCCGTGGTCGCCGCGCGCACCGGCGGGGTGGAGCTGGTCAACCTGGGGCTGGGCGGGAGCGCGCTGCTCGATCCGTTCGTCGCGCGCGTCCTGCGGGACACCCCGGCCGACCTGATCAGCGTCAAGATCGGCATCAATCTCGTCAATCTTGATTTGATGCGGCTGCGGGCGTTCGGACCCGCCGTGCACGGGTTCCTCGACACCGTGCGGGAGGGGCATCCTCGTACGCCGCTGCTCGTCGTGTCGCCTGTGCTGTGTCCCATGCATGAGGACACTCCCGGGCCCAGCGCGCCCGACTTCCGGGGGCTGGAGCAGGGGATGCTGCGGTTCGTGCCCATGGGGGATCCGGCGGAGGTGGCCGGCGGGAAGCTGACCCTCCGGGTGATCCGGGAGGAGCTGGCGCGGATCGTCGGGGAGCGGGCCGCCGATGATCCGCAGCTGTCCTACCTCGACGGGCGGGAGCTGTACGGGGAGGGGGACGCGGAGCAGTTGCCGCTGCCTGATCAACTGCATCCGGACGCGGCTACGCATCGGCTGATGGGGGAACGGTTCGCGGCGGTTGCCTGCGGCGAAGGGGGCGGGTTCGGGTGACGGGGGTGCCCCCGTCACCCGAACCCGCCCCCTTCGCCGAAGG
>NZ_JARGEF010000221.1:0-13538 GCF_033794725.1 Streptomyces sp. ID05-39B
AACAAGAACCCCAAGCCGTTCGTCTGGACGAAGACCGCAGACGACATCCTCGACACCCTCGCCGCATACTGCACACGAATTAACGACTCAGGACACTAGGTCTTTCCAGCATTGTGACGAACCCTGCGGACATGCCAACCCAACCCAGCGGGTCCTGGCCTGCCAGGCATCAGCCACGTGAGCGGCTGCTCGTTCCGCAGCAGTGCTTGAACTTGCGTCCACTGCGCATCATGCACGGGCAGGGGCTGTTTCTGCGGGGCCGCACGACGGTGAGGGGCACCGTGGCGCCCACCGCTTGACCCAGGGCCATGGCACGAAGGAGGTAGGAGGGGTCATCGGCTGTCATTCCCTGAAGGTTCCTGCCCAGCACGACGATCAACGACCCCTCCAGTGCCTTCTCGTACCAGTGCGGGTAGAAGTTGAGTGGCATAGGTGGCAGAAGCGGGCCGTGAGGGCCGGTGATTGAGAGCTTGTTGTCTTCGAGACGTGCCTCGACACTGCCACCGCGTGCGGCTGGAATGTCACGGAAGTCGAGCGTTTGGCCGTCCTCTAGCCTGAGCATGCTCTGCAGGCTGGCGAAGCCTGCATCGAGGTAGTTCTTGAGAACGAGGTCCTCGATGGTGCTGCTGTCGTTGAGTGAGCCCCATCCGCCGTAGCAGTCGGCGATGATCCCTGTTTTGTCCTGCCCGAACAGTATGCACTCGACTTCGACGCTCTCTCCCGGTTGTTCGGGCGCGGGACCGTTCAGCTGGATCACCCTGGAGAGGACGCAGTGAGGGTGTGCCAGCCGCAACAGGACGTGGTCCATCTGCGGGTGGTGCAGGAAGAGGAGTTCGGCTTCTCCGGTCTCGTCGATCAAGAGACTGCAGGCTGCACAGGTCTGTCGCGAGTTTCCGAGGCGAATGATGAGCGGCTTGAGGTTGACGCCGGTCAGTGCCTCCAGCACGGAGTCGGAGATATTGATCCTTCTCATGCCGGCGAGAGCGTTCGAGCTACCAGCCTCGGCGCCGGAACTGACGACGGAGTCTTGAACAGCTCGGTGTACACGAGTTCGGAGGGCTTCCAGGACACGGTTGTCGATGCGCTGACCCTTACCCAGCAGCTCCCGGAAAGTGGGTACACCGGCGTCTGGTGTTACCTCGTAGTGCAGCACGCCCAGGTGGAGCAGAGCCTCGCCTGCCTCTGACCAATTGCCGAGGTCGTGGTGGAGAGCGAAAGCTTGGCGCGCATGCGCGCGGGAGTTGTCGATGTCGCCGAGCTCGCGGTAAGCGCGCGCTAGGTTGAGTAGACAGGTGGCGCGCATCGGTTCGTCGTCGAGCTGCTCGCTGAGAGACAAGGCCGTAAGGAAATGGGTGGCCGCGTTCTTGTAGTCAGCTGAGCTGGCGTAGTGGACCCCCATGTTGGAATGAAGGGCAGCCTGAGCCGATCGCATCCCCAACTGCTCGGCCAGCGGGATGAGCTCGGTCATTGCCGCGACAGCAGCCTTATCGTCGCCTTTGCGGAGTCGGCACACCGCAGCTTGGCTTCGGGCGGCGAGAAGAACGTGAAGATCCCTTCGCTCTCCCGCGAGCTCGGCGGCCTTGTCGTACTGGTCGAGTGCCTCGGACCATTCTTCGTTCCGGGCGTGCACGTTGCCAAGCGCCATCCTGCAGTGAAGGACCCCTGAGGTGTCGCCAGCGCGTTCGCTCTGATCGAGTGCCCTAGTGATCGTGGACATGGCTTCTGTGTGGAGGCCCCGGCGCGAGTAGAGGATGGCTAGCGCGCGGGATGCCCGGGCCGTGGTGGCAGGGGAGACGTGGTCGGACACCACAGAGAGGACTGATTCCAGGATCTTGGCACCCTCCTTCCATCGGCCCGCGACGACGAGCGCCTCCCCCAGAGCTGCTCTGATCTGGGCTAGTGCTTGCTGTTCCTCGGTGGCCTCCAGGTGGCGAGCTGCTTCGCTCAGGTGGCTGACGGCTGCGCCGATCTGACCGAGGTGCCAGAGGTATTCGGCCCTCTTCTGCAGAGCCTGGGCCAGCACGCCGGGGTTCCCTACGTGCCGAGCCATGTCCAGTGCGTCCGTGAAGTACGTCTCCGCTTCGTCGAGTTGCCCGATGCCTCCGTGGTAAGAGCCCAGGTAGACCAGCGAGCGCGCCGCGTGTTCGTAGTCCCCGATCTGGTAGGCGAGGTTGGCGCATTCTCCGAGGAGCTCAGCAGCCTGGTGGATGTCTGCGCGATCTGCTGCTTGATCGCCCAGCCGGAAGAGCACCCTCACTTGGCCTTGAATGTCACCTGTGTCCCGGTAGATAGCCAAAGCAGCATCCAGAGGCTGCAGTGGGGCCGAGTTTGGTCGCTCCTCAAGGGGAGTTTCTGCGAGTTCCATCAATGCCTTGGCTTCCCATTCTCGGCTCCCCACAGCACGCGCTCGTTCGATGTCTCGGCAGGCTTCCTGGGCGGCCTCAGCCATACGGCCGGTTCGCCGCAGCAGCGTTGTGATCGCCATGCGGTTGGATAAGTCGGCATCACTGCCCGCCGGGGACATGTTCTTGCTGTTACGGAGATACTCCTCGGCCCGACGGACCTGACCAATGGCCATGTACGCCTGGCCAAGGGTGCCCAGGGCATGGGCCAGAACATGGCGATCGCCGATGACCCGCCAGAAGCGCAGGCCATGGTGTAGGAACGGGATGGCATCCCGGGCGCGTCCGAGGTTGATGAGCAGCGTGCCCAGTGCCAGTTGTGCCAGGAACATCTGGTGCGGATCGCCGGCTTCGTGAGCGGTCTCGGCGCTGCGCTGCAGCAGGTCGGTGGCACGCTGGCTGTCACCGAGATGGCTGGCGACTGTGGCCAGGTTGTGCTGAGCCGCTGCTGTCCAGCCCGGCTTGTCGGCGAGGGTGCCAGCTTCTAGTACGCACTCGTAGACGCGTTCCAGATCGGTCCAGTGGCTCCCGTGCCAGAGAGAGTCCGTGAGATGCGAAGCGAGGAGAAGTAGCGGTTCCCACATCTCATGCTTCCGGGCTATCTCGGCCATGGCGACAGCTCCTGGACGGTCCGCGTTCAGGGCACGCAAGGCGCCTGCGTTGCTCTGCGCAGGAACTATTGCTTCCTTGTCCATGAAGCCGATCGACTCCGTCGATGACTGCGTCCGCGCGGCCAGCATGAGACATACATGGCGGATAATGGTTTTGCGGCGTTCCAATAAGGTGGAGGCGGACTTCAGCCGGGCGAAGCGATGCAGGATCTCATGGAGGACGTACCGGTCCTCGTCGATCTGCTCGATGAGGCTGAGTTCGAACAGCGAGTCCAGCAGGTCCGTTACAGCGTCGGTGTGGTCGTCATCGAGCTGCTCCAGTGAGGCAGCCATGGCAGCAGCGATGACATCCGTAGTCACGGACATGTGAGGCAGGGCGCCGAGCGTGGTGAAGAGTTCTGCCTGGTCGGGGTTTAACGCCTCGAAGCTTCGCTCGAGCACGGGCTCTAAGGCGGTCTGCCCGGCTTTGAGGGCCCGGACGCCACGATCAGGGCTGGTGATGTCGTCAAGGAAGCGGTCGACGCTGATCTTGGGCCGACGTGCCAAGTGTGCGGCTGCGACATGCAGGGCAAGTGGATGGCCAGCGCATGCTTCTGCCAGGGAGGACACCTGCTCGTCGGTGAGACGGGTGAGGCCAACGACCTCTCGTATCAGCTCCTCGCTGTGCCGTGTGGGCAACGGTTCGAGCTCGATGACGTGCACTAGCCCTGCGAGCCCACTCAGCTTTGCGCGACTCGTGCACACAAGGCCGAAGGGCCCTTCCATACGCAGGACTTCGAGGAGCGCTTCTTCCGAGACGGCGTCGTCAACGAGCAGCAGCACCCTGCTGTGGGACAGCGTCCTGCGCAGCAAAGCCAGTTGATGTACACGTCCTTCAGGAAGCGGGTCACCGTCGGGACGGAGAGTGTGCAAGAGGGCCGGCACCAGATCAGCCGGGTTCCCATCACTAGCCGACAGGGCGAGATCGATTTGGAACTGGCCGTCCGGGTAGGCGCCTGCGACGAGCTTCGCCAACCGCAGGGCTACAGCGCTCTTGCCGATACCTGGCGGTCCCGTCACCACGACCGCTGACATGCCAACCACACCCGGCTCTTCCAAAAGCCTGCAGCCTTCGGCGACCTCGGCCTCGCGCCCAACCAAAGGGCGGACCTCTCTAGGGAGCCTGGAGACTTCCTGAGCCTCGTCTTGTGACGGGCCGAACCTGCCACCAGCACTTCCTGGCAGGACAGGAGTGGCGGCGGCGAAGGGCACTGGGAAGACTTGGTCGCAGGTCAGGTGCAGGTTGTAGGCCTGAATGCCCAACTCCCCGTGGTGTCTGAAGGACACCGTGTCGGGATGCGGCTGGGCGTCCGGTTCGGGGTTCTCCGGCTGGGATTGCGCGCCTGCAGGCTCAGTCGGCTTTGCTGGCGGCACGGTGGGCTCCATGTCGTGCTGCCCCTCTCACTAGGTGATGTGTGCTTCGCCGCGCATCACGGCGAACGCCACCCTTGTGGAGGAGTGGACACGGAATGGTCCAGCGTTGGACGGTACGGGCGTGCTGTGAGTCACATGGCGGGCGTCGTATCCACACGGCTCTTGCAACCGAGGACCTCCTTGCCGCAGGCGACCGTCCGCAGGCGGTGCAGGTCTGTGATGACCAGGCGCCGACGACCGAGTATGAGGATGCCGGCGGACTGGAGCTCCCCCAGGGCCGAAAGTACTGATGAGCGGCGCATCGCCGCCATGGTGGCCAGCTCTGTGCGCGGCATGCCTAGTTCCACGAGTAGACCTGCGATCCCCTGGGGACGGCCGATTTCGTCAGCGAGGAGGCTCACCACTCTGGCCACGCGCGCTGTGGAGGGCAGGTTTACCAGGTCTGCTCGCAAGCGTTCGTGACTGTTCAGCCGTTCCACAGTCAGTTGGTAGATGACCGTCTCCAGACGATGGCGCTCCACGTAGCCCCGGAAGGCATGAGCGGCCAGAACGACTGTGGTACAGCGGCGCGCCGCTGTGACGGTGGCTGAGCGCGGACGGTTAAGTAAGGCGCCCATTTCTCCCAGGACTTCACCCGGCCCACGGAGCATTAATGTCAGGTGGTCTCCGCCTTCATTGCTCTGCGCGACCTTCACGAGGCCGTCGACCAATGCGATCACGCAGTCGGGCGACTCGCCCTGAGCGAGGAGCACAGAATTGTATGGGTATGTTTGGGGGCGACCGCGGTCGATCAAGTCACGCCATACGTCGGTGGATACCAGGGAGCGGAAGTTCGTCACGATGCCCTCCGGTGTCATCCGACGACTGTCGCGAGGCCGAAGGCGGCACAACCGGCGGCCGCCAACAGTAGCGACCACTGCACCCGGCGGTGCTTGTTCCAGGCGATCTCACTCATCACCACCACCTGCCGGGATAGCGACGGCAACGGGTCCTTATCCCGAAGCGCTGCTTCCAGGACTGCCGGATCCAAGTGCCGAACATGCCCGAAATACAGGAAGTCGTCGTCGTTCTCCGGCCCGCGTCGCTCCTTGCGGAGGTTGGGTGAGATCGCCCAAGTTGCAAAGCTCACTCCAGCCGCCATGAGCAGTACACCGATCCACAACAACAACTGCGGCACCGTCGAGTCGAAATCACCAGCAGATCGTTTGGAGGTCGCCAGCAGCCCAAGAACGGCCAAGGCCGTGGACTGCATCGTCAGGGCAAATGATGCCTTTGAGTCTGCCTTGGCCGTCCAATCCGCAACAGCTGCCTGAATCCGCCACGCTGTCTCCGTCGGCTCAACCGCCATCAAGCCGTCCCCCTAGCTGTTATCCAGGCGTTCGCTCGCCGGTCCCGGGCTGAAGTCTGGTCACGGTAACGAGACGGAAAACCTACTTATGGCATTTTGGCCGAGAACGGACTCTCCGGAGTGCCTTGTGTTGAGGCCCCAGCGACATCACCTGCCAGGACGGCACACCCGCTATGTGATCCAGCGCACGCTCGTACCGTCCAATCCTGGACCATCTCGGCCCTGCTGCTCCACGAAGGTCGTGTTCGCCGCGATTCGCGGCACCGCACCCGACGAGAGGAGCGGCACATGTTGCCGTCATGGGAACCGTTGTGGCCCTATCGGGCCGTACTGGCTGTGGACGCCCGCAACTTCAGCGCGCTGGACAGCAAGGGCATGCAGCAAGTGAACGCCGACATCCTGCCGTTGCTGTCTGAGGCGCTCAGTGCCAGCAACGTGAGCGCTCAGTGGCAGATGCGGGTGTTCGGCCAGCATGCCGGAGACAGCTACGTCGCCGGCATGGATCCGGAGGTGTTGCCCGCACTGGTGGGTTGCTTCCCCGGTGCCTTGAGGCAGGCTCTGGGGCGTCGACGCGCGGATAGCCCCGCCAGTACGCCCCTGCAGCTCAGGGTCAGCATTCACGTCGGCCCGCTGCCGCACACCGGACTGGGCGTACCGATGGTGCACACCCACCGGCTCCTGGACGACGACGCACTGCGCACCCTGCTGAACCGCGCGAACCCGGAGATCACCAACACCGCAGTGATCATTTCGCAACGCGTCTACGAGGACGTTTTCGAGAGCGGCTGCGTCAACGGCGAGGTCCTGCCCGACCAGTTCATGCGGCACTTGGTGAAGGTGAAGAAGTTTCAGCAGCCGGCCTATGTCCACATCCCCGGCTTCGACTGGCGGCTCGCGGACCCGGACATCTTCGAACCCCTCGACACCACGGAAGCGGCTGCGGAGCAGCCGGTCCCTGCACCTGGAGTAGTAGCTCAGGCCGTTCCCTCGGCTCCGGGCGCGGTGAGCTTCAACCACTCCGGCAAGCACGGCATCCAGGCATACAACCATTACGGCGCTGGACGGGGGCAGCGATGATCGACCACGAGCAGGACCAGCAAGACCGTACAGGCTCCACCACACCCTCAGCGGAACCCACAGCACCGAACGAGCCCGCAGGTCACCCTCCACTATCGCAAGGCGGCGAGCCAAACGGTCAGTCGCATCCCGACTCAGTGAACTTCACGCACTCCGGCAAGCACGGTATCCAGGCCTACAACCTGCACTTGAACCGTGATCAGGTCATCCCTGTCCTGATCACCGAGAGCGACGCCGACTACAAGGCAAGCCAGGAAGGACGGTTCGTCCCGCCGCGAAGCTCCGACCAGTGGGTAGCCGCGTCCAAACTCCTGGACGCATACGGAATCGTCGTGCTCTGCGCAGCCCAGGGCAGTGGTCGACGCACCGCTGCAATGCGCCTGCTGCGTACGGTGGCCAACCCTGTGTCGGCGATCTTCGACCTCGACCCGGAATGGTCCAAGCCCTCAGTCCGGCCGCTGCCGGAAGAGGCGGCGACGGGATACGTCCTCGATCTCTCCGACCTTCCAGAGCGGCCAGACGGCCGACTGGGCACCGACCTGGTCGCTCATGGGGAGGACTTGCGCAAGAAGAACTCCTTCCTCGTCATCCTTGCCACGCCCGCCGACTGGTACGGCCACTGGGCCGAACCCACACTGCCATTCACTGTCCGACTGGAGTCTCCGGACGCCAGGCCCCTCGTCACGGCCGAGCTGCGCGCGCATCATCGCGGGGATCGTGTGGCCTGGCTGGAGGAGAAGTTCGGTGACATCTGGAAGGCCAATCCCTCTGCACGCGCGGCGTGGCGTCTGGCTGGCCGTCTCATCCGGGCATCCGGCCCCGAGGAGATCCCGGAAATCGTCAAGGAGTTCGGCGACTGGCACACCGAAATCGAGATCCTTCTCAGTGAGGACCGGGTGCGAGGGAGCGATGCACAGCTGCTGTCCACTCGGGTCATGGTCTGGGCCGGCGCCTTGCTCCACGGAGGGCAGAGCAGGTCCGTCATCAAGGCAGCCGACGACCTTCTGGCCCAACTTGACTTCGCACGCGAACCGGCCAACGTCCTGACCGACGCCACGACATCGAGCCGACTGGAAGCCGCGAAAATCACCCGCAGTGGGGACCGGGCGCTCCACGACGAGACGATGGAGGGCCTGCCCGCAGCCATCCTGCGCCACTTGTGGGATGAGTTCCCCACCCAACGCGACCTTCTGCGCGCATGGGCGATTGGCATTGCCGCAGATCGCACCATTCCAGAAGAGGACGCCCGCCGGGTCACTACCGCACTGTTGGCGCTGGCAGTGCACCGCCACGACCGGGCCATCCTCGACGGGCTGGCCAGTGACCTCACGGGTCCCCGACGGGGCCTGGCCGTGGAAACCCTGACCAAAGCAGCCGGGGACCCCGAGTTCGGCCGCTACGTCAGTAATCGCCTGCGCCAATGGGTGGATGCCAAAACTCCCCCGGCCAACAAAGTTGACCTCGTCATTGAGATCTGCGCAGGTGCCTGGGGCATCGACCATCCAGTCCTCGCGCTGACACGGCTGGGCAAGGCGGCAGGTCACAAGGAATTCGGCTCCGCGACCGTCGTCCATGCCTTCCAGCAGCTCTCCCTCCGGCGGCCGGATGAGGTGCGCAAGGCGGTCGACCAATGGCTCGGTGACGTCGAAAGCGGACAAGCTGATGCGACTGTGCGCCGCCAGACTCTGGGGGCCTTCCTCGCCCTCGTCTCCAGTGACGAGGGAACAGACCTGGTCCTTAGCGATGTACCCACGCCTGAGGCCCGGCTGCGAGTGGTCCGCGCCTGGCAGGAGTTGTTGTCCACCGATGCCGCCGTGAAGGCCGTCGACAGGCAACTGAGGCGGTGGCAAGAGCGCTTCCAAGACGACCTTGAGCGTCGGGAGCCGGTGCTGGATCTGCTCACAGATATCTTCGCCCCGCCCAGCCGCCGCTCCGGTCTCGACGGGCTCATGGTGACGGAGGAGGCGATCGATCCATTCTGGCGAGGGGTCCTGGAACGGGCTGTCGGCCGCTACCGGGCGTCCGAGGAGGCATCGACCCTTTGACGATCGACGGACCTGGCCCGTGGTGGAGCCGTCGGCGCAGTCGGATCCGGGCCCAGTGGCCAACCTGTCTGCCCGGCATCCGCTTCTGTGCCCACGGCACCCTCACCTACCGAGCCCACGCCTCTCTCCAGGCCGGCGGCTCAGCCACGGCCCGAGCAGCCGCACGGCTCGCCGTGGACGAACTCGGCCGAGGCATCACCGGGCGTCACTTACCCGAACAGCTCACCACCGCGCAGGAATGCCTCACGCTCGCCGCGGCACACTGGCACACTCCCGAAGACGCCCCTGGCCTCTGGCTGAAGGCACGCATCAACCTGATGCTCTCCGAGCAGGACGCCGACCGAGCTCAGCGATACCAAGACGCCTTACGCGAGGTGACGCTCCAACTCGCCCAGGAACACGAACGCCGAGAATGGTTCAGACAAGCAGTCTTCGAGACGCCGGACACCACGCGCATCTGGTGGCTCGACCGCCACCTGGACGATCTCGGTTCCCTTGACTGGGCCGTCTTCAAGGAGAAGATCCTTCCGCTGGTCGGAGCGGCCGACGACATCCAGTCCAAGGCCGAACGCATCTCCCAAACCCTTCTGTACGTGTGGGAGAAACTGGGCGACAATCCGGGACAACATGCACGTTTCACCGCCACCGTCCGCACTGTCCTGGATCAGATGGGGTGGAACGATGCGCTCGACTGGCTGGCACCGAGCGAACCTGTGGCCGCCGATTCGGCCGTAGGTGTCGGCAGCGACAGAGGAGAGCCACGCTCCGTCACTGAGGTGGGCGCGGCCCGATGAAGCTACCCGCCCTGCGCTGGCTGCTCGACCCGGCAACCAGCCTCCTGGCCATGCGACTTCGTGCTCAAGAACGAGGCCGCATGTCCTACGACGCGGCCTGGCGGCTGGCGCGAGTGATACGCCACCCCGACGAAATGGTGTATCGCCACCACGGACACCTCGCCGATGACTCCCATGACGAACAGTGTTGATCAGGTGAGGCGGAATCAGCACACGAGGGGACAGCTACTCGGGCGTAATACGGAACGCCTCGGGCCGTACGCGACCGCCTAAGGAACAGGGGGCGCGTTCGGCTGCCGCCGCCTCAGTGTGCTGGCTTCCGGCAGCGATTCGGAAACGGCATGGCGGTTAACCCTGCGGTCGGCAACAATGTGCGAGTGATCAGCCGCGATGAGATCGATGACATGGCCGCTACGCTCGGTGTCCATGTCTCAAACGTTCAAAGGGACTACGTTTTCGGCTGGTTGCTGGCCGGACTGTACGGCGACAGTCCCTTTGCCGATCGCCTTGTCCTCAAGGGTGGCAATGCATTTCGCAAGGCCTACTTCGGGGCGACCCGCTTCTCCGACGACCTGGACTTCGTGGCTCCCGAGGCTGTGGACGCCGATCAGCTCATGGCTGCACTGAACAATGTCTGCCGCCTCGCACAAGCCCGCACCGGTGTAGTGTTCGATACTGCGGAGAATCGCCAGGTGGGCGAACAGGCTATCGATAAGACGAAGACTGTCTACAAGTACAAGCTCTATTTTACGGACTTCTACGGCGCCCGCCGAAATGTGACTATCAGCTTGCGCATCGACGTCACGGAGTTTGGGCGCCTCTATCTGCCGCCGCAGCGCCGTCAACTCATCCACCCCTACAGCGACCAGGACGACTGCTCGGCCGACCTGCTCACGGTCAGCCTGGAGGAGGGTCTCGCCGACAAGCTCAAGTGCCTGCTGCAGCGCAGGTCATCGTTCGATCTGTTCGACCTCGTGTACTCCATTTTCGTCAACGATGAGGTCGACGTGGACAAGCGGGCAGTTGTCGCCACATTCTTGAAGAAGACCATTTTCGAATCCAGTCCCGCAGCCGCCCTGTCATTGCTGCTGGCTGTACCGTTCGACGCGATGCGTCACTTCTGGGAAAACAAGATTATCTGCATGGCGGAGAGTCTGCTGGACTTCCCCACAGCAGTCGCACAATTCAAGGGTGAGCTTGACTCCCTCTTCTCCACTTTCAGCTACGGCGAGCGCGGACATCTCGCCTTTTTCCCCGCCGAACTACGCAACCCCATCATGGAGGCCGGATCCAGCCGCACTGTGCTGCGGCTGACGTACGACGGCACTGTGCGGGTGGTCGAGCCGTACTCATTGCGCTTCATGCGTCGCAAGGATGGTGTGGCACAGGAATACCTATACGTTTATGATCGGACGGGTGGTCGATCTGGTCCCGGTATCAAGGCACTATTCAACTACAAGATTGATGACCTGGAAGCCACCGATGAGAAATTTGAACCCCGCTATGAGATTGAACTGGCCAAAGCCGGAGAGTTCGCTGACCGCACGACATTCGGCAGAGGGTTCCGTACGCGTCCCCGAGTGAGGAGCACTCCTAGAAGAATCCGCTACCGCGTTCAGTGTGCCTATTGTCAAAAGGTTTTCGAGCGAACCACCCCCTCTACTAGAATCAACCCACACAACAACCCTTACGGCAGCCCCTGTGCAGGTCGCAGTGGGTTCCGTGTTTGACCGAAGATTCGTAGCGCGAGCGTGGTAGCACGCGGCCTTCCGTAGCGAGACGCGTATTCCGTCGGGGCGGTGAGGATCATGGGCGTACTCAGGTTGATCGAACTGTGTGTTTTGTGCCACGTCTCCGCGTGAGTGGCGATGCCGCCTGGTCGGCCTGCAAATTCGGTCGTAGGCGTCCGCTGCTGGCGTAGGATCGAGGCCGTCCTGCGCCGTCACCCCCGAAGAGTTCGGCGTCGGCCTTCGGGGGCATCACGACAGCCGAATTCGCGCTCCGAGCCATAGTGACAAGAGGGGCAGCACGGGTTGAGCTTCAAAACACTTCGTACTTGGAACGGTGAACAGAGTCGCGCATTTGAGGAGTTGGCTTACCAGCTACTCAAGAACCAAGTGCCAATGGGCACGCAGGCCATTCGTACCGGCAACCCTGACGGCGGTGTGGAGTGGTACGCCACTCTGCCGGACGGCATGGAGTGGGGCTGGCAGGCCAAGCACGTTGAGGGCATCGATCCACTGCTGACCGCCATGACGGATTCGGTGAAGCGCGTAGCCAAGGAGCGGCCGGAACTCCGCAAGCTGGCGTTCGCGATTTCCTGGAACCTTGCTACCGGAACGCGAGGTGGGGAGCGCAAGTCTCAGCGGCAGAAGTACGAGGCAAAGGTCGCAACCTGGAAGAGGACGATCTCCGGTGCCGACAGGATTGAGTTCGAGCTGGTGCAGGAGAGCGACCTGCTGGACGAGCTGTCCAAACCGGAGCACCGCGGCCGGCACTGGTTCTGGTGGCATCACGTCGTGCTCGGGCGCGACTGGTTGGAGAAGCGCTACAAGGAGCAGGCCGACGCCGCCGGCGAGAAGTACCGGCCCGACCTGCAGGTCGACATTCCCATCCAAGAAGACCTCATCGCACTCGGTTTCGACCAGGCGGTCCTCACTCATTTCAATCGTTTGCGCCGCGACGTCATCACCGCCGTAAACGATCTACACGTCCTGGTCAAGGATGAGGACGCCCCTGGCGCCTTCGCCTATCAAGCCATCCATGACGCGGCAGCAGCCCTGAAGTCGACTGCGAGCGCCATCGCAGCACAAGCTGGGGATCCTCCAACTACCCTCCTGTACCTCATAGATCAGCTGTCGGCCACTGCTGAAGCCATTGAAGCCGCCAGGGACTACGAGCGACGGGCGAAGGCCGAGTGGCGGGAGCTGCCGAGCGACGACCCCAAGCGGAACCAGAACCCTCCGGAACGCGCCGAGGGTTATGGCGTCGGTGTGCTGGGCAAAGCGATCAACGAACTGCACTCGTGGCTTGAGTCTTCGGTCGGCCGAGCCTTCCGGCGGCGCACTTACTTTCTGACTGGGAAGGCAGGGTCGGGCAAGACACACCTGCTCCTTGACGCCACCCACCGTGCTCTGCTCGCTGGTCGGCCCGCAGTGTTCCTGGCCGGTGCGCAGTTCGGCAGGGGCGACCTCTGGGCGAGCGTCGCAGACCAACTCGGCCTGGAGCCGGTCGGCGGCGATGTGCTCCTGAGCGCCATGGATGCCGCCGGCGAAGCTGCCGCGACGTCTGGTAGCCGCTTCTTGATCTTCATCGATGCGCTCAACGAGACGACACCAGCGGACTTCTGGCGAACGCACCTCCCGAGGCTGCGGGCTGCCGTTGCCCGGCATCCGCACGTCGCCCTCGGCGTCTCCTGCCGTGACACCTACCGCGATCTCGTGCTGGAGGGCACCGAGGACAAACACTACGTCCACCGCACACATCCGGGATTCGCCGAGCGGGAAGTTGAGGCGACACAGCGCTACTTCGATCACTATGGTCTTGAAGCCCCCAAAATCCCGCTCCTGACGCCTGAGTTCACGCTGCCGCTCTTCCTTCGCCTGTACTGCGAAAGTCTCTCGGAGGCCGACACCCACTCACTTCCAACCGGCCACCAGGGCCGCGTCGCCATCTTCGAGCGTTACCTCGGCGCTAAGATCCGCACCGTAGCTCGCCGCCTTCGCCCCGACGCAACCTCAAGCTACGAACTAGCCTCGCGCTTTCACGAGGTGGGGCGTCCGAGGCTTGATCAAATAAGCGGAGAGTGCTCCTGACCTGCAACGATGGGACTTGTCGAGGGTCCTGTT
>NZ_JARGEF010000222.1:0-13488 GCF_033794725.1 Streptomyces sp. ID05-39B
GCTGGGCTGGGCTGGGGAACTCGGGCTCCCCCGGACGGGTCACCCGTATCGCCCCTTTCGTGCGCAATCCCTAGCGTGAGTGCATGACCGCCCCGATACCCAGGGACATCCCGGACCTGCCGGCGATCCCGCGGACCCACGCGCTCCTGCCCTCCTTCGTCCCCGCCTCCGCGGTGGTGACGCCGGTACGCCGCCGACTGGCAGGCCTGCTCCGGTTGCTCATCGCCGGGACGGCGGCCGCAGCGGTGACCCTCGCCCTGCTGATCGGCAGCCCCCCACGGGTACTGAGCCACTTCTCGGTCCAGAGCACGATCCTGCTGGCCCTGGTCACCCTCGCTTCAGCCCGCCGCGCCTGGACAGCCCGCCGCCCCCTCCCTTCCACCCTGACAGGTGCGGCACTGCTCTACGCCGTGATCAACGGGCTGGTGTACCACCTACTGCTGGCGGACACGGCGAGCCCGTTCTCGGTGACGGGCACGGCCGGCGCCCTCACCGGCTGGCACGCGGTCGCCCATCACCTCCTGCACACGGTGATCCCGGCGGCGGCCCTCCTGGACTGGCTGCTGCTGACGGCCCCCGGCCACCTCCACCTGCGCCAGGCCGCGACCTGGCTGGTCTATCCCCTGACCTATCTGGCCTTCTTCCTGACCCGCGCGGCACTGATCAACACCGGCGCCCCCGGCCGCTACTTCTACCCGTTCCTCGACGCCGCGGCCCACGGCTACAAACACACCTTGGCCAACGCGCTCCTCCTCGGCCTCTCCTTCTACGCTCTGGCCATCCCCCTGGTCGCCCTCGACCACGCCCGCCCGAACCCCATCCCTCACCGCACCAAAACCGGATTTCGTCTCTAGCCAGCGGTGGGCTAAAGTAAACGACGTCGCCGCGACAAGCAGTACAGCAGCGACATCGGGGTGTAGCGCAGCTTGGTAGCGCGCTTCGTTCGGGACGAAGAGGTCGTGGGTTCAAATCCCGCCACCCCGACAGTTGAGTAGCAGGTCAGAGGGCCCTTACCGAATCGGTATGGGCCCTCTGGCGTTGCTGAGTGTCTAACTGCGTGACTTTCGATCCCTGAGTGCTTGCTGAGTGACTACGGCTGCTGCGGGGCGGCTCCGAAGATGCCGTCCCTCACCACGGCGCCGGTCTGGATCACGGCTGCTGCAGATGCCCTGGTGGAAACGCTGAGCGCCATCGCCCGGCGCCAGCACGCGCACCAGCACCAGCACCAGCACCAGCACCAGCACCAGCACTGTGAACGCACGACCAGGCGTCTCTCGGCCGTCCTCGCGTCGGAGCTGCTCCCCGACGACCTGGTCGAACTGGCCACGTATTGCCTGGCGAAGGCCCAGCGAGACCTCGGTCTGACCGACGATTCGCATCGCGGGATGCAGCGCGTCGCCTCCGCCGACGGTCGGCTCGCTTCCGCAGCTCGACGCGGCCTGGCACACCTGAGCCGACTGTCCGGAGACTTCCCGCACCTACTACGTCGACATCTCCCACTTCTCGGCCGGCCTTCCGCTTCCCGAGTACACCGCGCGAGCACGGTGGATCGACGGAGAACAACAGACCCGCGAACCATGGCGCAACCTGGTTGCCGACATGTCGCAATCACCTCGCCACTACTCGTCAGGCTTTCCACACATGCGCAGATCGCTGGTCAACGAGGCACGACTACGATCGCCGGTCATGGACTGGCTGGAGCGCACCGCGAAACTGAGGCAGTGGACCAGAAGCGGGACTCGCGCTCCGCACAAGCCGTTGCTGTTGCTGTACGCCCTCGGCCGGTTCCAGCAGGATGCCGCCGGTGAGTTGAGGTACAGCGCGGTGGAGGGGGATCTGCAGCGGCTGCTGACCGAGTACGGTCCGCCGAACAGGACGACTCCGGCCTACCCGTTCCACCATCTGGTGAGCGACGGCGTGTGGGAGGTACGCACCGATCGCGGACCGGGCAGCCCCGGCAGCGGGGTGCGGGAGTTGCGGACCGCGGGGGCCTCCGGGCAGCTGGCGCCGGAACTGCGGGTGGCGCTGCGGCGTGAGCCGGCGCTGCTAGGCCGGATAGCACGGGTCCTGCTCGACCTGCACTTCCCGCCTTCGCTCCACGGCGACCTGTGCGAAGCCGTCGGCCTGGAGCTGGAGCCGGCGGAGACCGGACAGTTCATGGCCGAGCTCTCGGCCGCCGTGCGGAGGCGGCGGGATCCGCGGATGCGGGAGCGGGTCCTGACGGCCTACGAGTACCAGTGCGCCTTCTGCGGCTACGACGGCAGGATCGGCGCGGTGCCGGTCGGGCTGGAGGCCGCGCACGTGCGCTGGTGGGCGTTCGACGGTCCGGACGATCTCGACAACGGGCTGTGCCTGTGCTCGCTGCACCACAAGCTCTTCGACAAGGGCGTCCTCGGTGTCGGCGAGGGCCACCGCATCCTGGTCTCCCAGCGCTTCGTCGGCCACAGCCCGGCCGCCCGCGAACACGTCATCGCGCTCGCCGACAGACCACTCATCGGACCTCAACCGGGCGCCCGCCCGGTCGCCACGATCCACCGTTCCTGGCACACCAGCCAGGTCTTCCACGGGAGCCCACGCCCTGCCACGGCCGCCTGACCGTCGAATCGTCGACCGCGCCCCACTGGTAAGGAGTGCGGAAGTGGAACATCCCGCACGGCTTCCAGCCCCGGATCCTGGCCAGGACGGACGCGTGAATCGCCCTGCTGACCCGGCTCTCATCACTCAGTGCCGCGTCAGCCTTCGCGAGTTCAAGCGACGGTCTGCCGGTGCTCACTGCTGGCGTAGCTGTCGACGTACTCGCTGAAGCAGGCGTGACGGCCGAGGCGGCCCGCGATGCGGGGTGCCCCATTCTCCTGGAAGCCACTCGGCGCAGAATCCGAGGGCCCCATTCAGGGGACCTGACACACGTCCGTGGCATTTTCGGCCGCTCACCGGCGGTGGCCGGCTGCGCCGCGTAACCTCACGGACATGGGGGCATCAGCATCCGGTGCAGGTCAGGACGTCGGCGAGGGGGCGCGGCGGCGGCTGGACGCGTACACGTACCTCAGCGCGCGCGAGCGGCTGGAACACATCGCGATCATGCGGGTCTTCTGCGGCACGCTGCTGGCGGATCTTTCCGTCGCGGACATCATGGCGAAACTGCGTCAGGGCGGTGGTCCCGCCGCGGGGCTCGACGCCGACACCCTCACGGTCCGGCTGGAGCAGCTGGTGCAGTGGGGAAACCTGCTGCGCAGCAGCCACACGGTGAAGGCGTCCAGCATCAGCGAGTACCAGCGTTCCCGCTCGCGCTACCAGCTGTCGAAACTGGGCGAACGCATTCAGCGGGATGCTGACGGGGTCCTTGCCGAGGCCGACGCCGCCCGCGAGGTGAGCAACGAACTGCTGGCCCTGGTCGAGCGCGGGCTGCGGGAGCTGGCCGATCTCGTGACCGCGCCGGGCGGCGTCGAGCCGCAGGACGGACTGGAGCGGATCAGCACGCTGTTCGTGCAGTTCACCGAGTTCGCGGACTCCATACGCGACTTCTACGCCTATCTCGGCCAGGTGCTGTCGCGCTACGACCTGGACAGTGCCGAGTATCAGGGCTTCAAGGAGCTGCTCCTGGACTACGTCGAGGCGATCACGGAGGATGTGGCGTTCCGTGCGCCCCGGATCTCGGCGGCGCTGGACACCCTGTGGCCGCACATCCCGGCTCTGCTGGATCGGCTGGACGCCCACGCCCAGGGGCTCACCGGGCTGTCGGCGCAGGGCGAAGGACGCCCGGAGGTCCGGGTACAGCGCAGCCGGGGCCGTGAGCTCGTGGACTGGGAGGGCCTGCGCGGCTGGTTCAGGGACACCGACGGTCAAGGCAGCCAGGTCGATCAGCTGCGGGACGCCACGCTGCGCGCGTTGCAGTCGCTGCTCGCCAACGCCAAGCGGATGCTCAGGTCGGCCACCGGCGAAATGTCCCGGCGTAAGGATCTGCTGCGGCTGGCCCGCTGGTTCGAGGAAGCGGCGCCGCAGGACGCGCACGACATCGCCGTCGCCGCTTTCGGTCTGTACGGCGCCCGCCATCTGGGCATACCCCCGGCCACCGACGAGGTGGTGCCCGCCTACACGAGCTGGTGGACCGGTCCCGTGGTCGAAGTACCGGTGGCCCTGCGGGAGAGGGGCAGCCGTGCCCAGCGGGGCCGGGCCTCCGCGGTGGAGGACCACTCCGCGCAGAAGGAGCGACTGCGGGAGGCCGCCCGGCAGCGGGCGGCGGCCAGGACAGCGGCGGCGGACGAACTACGCAGCGCGTCTGGTCGGTTCACCGACGTACGGCTCACCTCGGCGGCGCTCGGGCTGCTCTTGGAACTACTGGCCACGGCACTCGGGAACGCTCAGCTCAGGCGACTCGCCGATTCGGACGGTGAGGGGCCTGCGGACTTCGGCCTCGACTCGGCGCGCAGCGAGGACGCCGAACTGGGCATCCGGCTCACCGTGCTCCGGACGGCGGGCGTGCGGACGGTGCTGTACTCGGCCGACGGTGACCTGCTGCTGGACGACCTGGAGCTGGACATCAGCCGTATCGCAGCCGCAGTCGACGGCGAGGGCGCTTTCGACGGTGAAGGCGCTCTCGACGGTGAAGGCGTTGTCGACGGCGAGGCCGAGGCGAGCGTGTCATGACCCTTCCCTCGACTCACGACGTGGCCTTGGCCGCCGAACGCCGTACCGCCGCCCGGCTGTTGCTCGCCCACCCCCTGGTCGCGTCGGACGGCCCTCACGCCGACCTCTTCCCGCTGATCCGCAGGCATGCCGACTGGCTGGGCAAACGGTTCCAGCAGGTGCTCGGCTACCGCCTGCTGGTCGACAGCTCCTTCGCCCGGCTGTTCAAGGCGGGGCTGGGGGCGGGATCGGGACACCGGCTGGAGCGCTCCACCGGCACCCCGTTCACCCCGCACACGTACGCCTGCCTCGCGCTGGCCCTGTCCGTGCTGGTGACCGCGCCCGAGCAGATGCTGCTGTCGCACCTGGTCGCCGATATCAGGGCCGCTGCCGCCGACGCGGGGATCGAGCTGGAGGAGACGGGCCGGGCGGCCGGAAAGCGGACCCTGGTGGCGGCCCTGCGCCAGCTCGTGGAGTGGGGTGTCCTCGTCGAGACCGAGGGCCAGGTGGCCGTGATCGCGCAGGAGGCGGGCGGGGAGGCCCTGATCACGGTGGACCGGGAGCTGGCACGCGTGGTCGTAGCCGGCCCGCTCGCACAGGCCCGGGACGGCGCCGACCTGGTGCGGCGGGCAGCGGACCCGGGGTTCAGCGGGCCGCGCACGTACGTGCGCCGGATGCTCGTCGAGACACCTGTTGTGCACCTCGACGAGCTGACTGACGCCGAGCGCGACTGGCTGCGCACCCGGCAGCGCCGGGAAGCCCAGGCTTTCTCCGAACTCCTGGGCGTGGAAATGGAGATCCGCGCCGAGGGCGTAGCTCTGGTGGATCCCGAGGAGGAGCTGACGGATCTGCACCTGCCGGGCACCGGGACCGTCGCACAGGCCGCGCTGCTGTTGGTGGAACGGCTCGTGGAGCGGCTTCGGCCGCAGGAACCGGGGCATCCGGCGACCGGCGGGACGCTCGTCATCGGAGTGGCCGTCCGGGACGGCCTGGTGGACGAGGTGCTCGCCGAGCTCATCGCCGAGTACGGGCAGCGCAGCAACTGGCAGCGCGGCTATCTGGAGGACCTTCCCTCCCTGCGGGAGGCCGTGCTGGACCTGCTGGTCCGCATGCGACTGATGGCCCGCACGGGACGGCTGCGCGCCGAGGGAGAAGGGCTGCCGGAGGGGTACGTCCAGGAGGCGCCGGAAGGACGCACGGTGACCGATGTCCATGGCGCACGGCCGGGCGGCGAGGGCTGGGTGCTGCTGGCCGCGGCGGCGCGCTACGCCACCGTCGTGACCGTGCGACCGGCTGCCAGAGCTCGTCAGGGAACCGATGTGCAAGAGGAGTTGCCGCTATGACCACCGACGCACGTGGCCTCGTTCCGCTGCCGCGTTCCGGCGCTGCGACAACCACCGGGCGCGCGACGACCACCGGCACCCGCTTCCGGCTGCACCGGGCGGGCATCCAGAACGTCTGGCAGTACGACGCTCAGGAGTTCTCCTTCGGTGACGGACGGCTGCTCCTGCGCGGCAAGAACGGCGCGGGCAAGTCCAAGGCCCTGGAGATGCTGCTTCCGTATCTTCTGGACGGCGACTCCCGGGCGCTGGATGCGACCGGTACCGGCCGTACCACTCTCCCCTGGCTGATGCTGGACGGGTTCGAGCAGACCAATCGTCTCGGCTACCTGTGGGTGGAGTTCCGGGGCACGGCCGAAGACGGCGGCCACCGTTTCCTGACGCTCGGTGCCGTCATCCGTGCCTCGAAGTCGACGCAGAAGGCGGTGCCGACGTTCTTCGTCACCCCGCTGCGGGTCGGCGAGGACCTGCACCTGGTCGACGGCGGAAAGCCGCTGCCCCTGGACCGGCTCAAGGAGATCGTCGGCTCCGACAACACGACCGAGCGTGCGGTCATGCACCGCTCCCGGGTGGCCCGGGACCTGTTCGGCATCACCGACGCGACGCGCTACCGCAACCTCACGCAGCTCCTCCACCGGCTGCGACGCCCCACGGTCGGTGACCGCATCGAGCACGGGGGCCTGGCCTCCCTGCTCAGCGAGACGCTGCCGGGGCTCGACGAGGACGTGGTCGAGAAGGTGGCACGCAACCTCCATGACCTCGACGCCGTACGGGACGAACTCGGCCGCCTGGAACGCACCGACGCGGCACTGCGCACGTTCCTCACCAGTTACCGCGGCTACCTGGCCGGAGTCCTGCGCACCTCCGCACAGCGAGTCAGCCACGAGCTGGGCGTCCTCGCGCAGCGGCGACGGACGGCCGGAGACGCCGCACAGCGGACGAGCGACCTGCGGACGCAGGAGAAGGAGTCGGAGGGCCGGCTGGAGATCCTGCGCGAGGAGGAACAGGCAGCCCGGACCGACCTGGC
This sequence comes from Streptomyces sp. ID05-39B, assembly GCF_033794725.1. Classification (NCBI taxonomy): domain Bacteria; kingdom Bacillati; phylum Actinomycetota; class Actinomycetes; order Kitasatosporales; family Streptomycetaceae; genus Streptomyces; species Streptomyces sp. ID05-39B. The sequence continues at coordinate 6,991 of NZ_JARGEF010000222.1, forward strand.
CGCCCTGCACGCCAGTCACGCCTATCGCAGCCTGCGCGAACTGTCCGAACGCCGCGGCACGGTGGAGGCGCTGCGCACCGCCGCCGAGGCCGCCTTCACCACCCTGCACAACGCGCACGACGCGCAGGAGAGTACGGCGGAGCGGCTGGCCGAAGGGGTCGAACACCTGGGGAGTCGGCTGGCCGAGCTGGGAACCGAACACCGCGAGCTGCTGACACAGGCGGAGAAAGCCGGGCTCCCCACCGGTCATCTCGGCGAGGCGGTGGCTCTGTCACGCACCGTCCTGTCCCGGTCCACCGAGACGGAGTTGACGACTCCGGACGGGGGGACGCGCACCGTACGGCATCGGTCGGCATCCCGCGCGGACACAGTCACCACGCGGGAAGAACTGCGGTCCTGGCGGAACCAGCTGGAGGACGCCGAGGCGGTCGTGAAGAACCGGGCCCGGATGGTCCAGGAAGTGAGCCGCCTCGTCTCACGGGCGGATGCGGCCCGCGCCGGAGCGGCTCAGGTTGATGCCGAGCGGGAACGGCTGGAGGGTGAGGCGGAAGAGGCCGCGGGCCGTCTCGACGTCAGCCGTCAGAAGGTCGCCGAGGAGAGCGGCGTCTATGGGGGCCGTGTCGCCGAGTGGGCGGCGCGCACACGGACAGCGCTGGGCTCCGCATGCCCGCCCCTGAACGCCGTACACGCCACTGTCGGCCACGAGACCTCCGCCGACGCGCCGTTCGCGGACCGTACGCTGCCACCCGACATCGACAGCCAGGCGTGGCGAACCGCTCAGGGCGCACTCGAACCGCACGGCGAGGAACTCATCGGACGCCGGGACGCACTGGCGCTCGGCGTCGGCCGACTCGATGAGGACCTCAACCGCCTGACGGAGCAGCAGCGGGACTGGGAGCAACGTACCGACCCTGAGCCGTCGGCCCCGCACCATCGCATCGCCGAGAGGGCGCCGGGCAGTGGAGCCCCCTTCTACCGGCTCGTGGACTTCGCGGACGACCTGGCGCCGGTCGACCGGGCCGGTCTCGAAGGGGCGCTGGAAGCGAGCGGAATCCTGGACGCGTGGGTCAGCGCGGACGGCGTCCTTCTCGACCCCCGCACCCGGGACACCCTTCTCCGGCCCGGTCCCGCTCTGTCCGACGGACCGACTCTCGCCTCGGCCCTGCGCCCGGCCCCTGAACCGGGGTGCGGTGTGACGTCCGAGCGTGTGGAGGGTCTGCTGGCCGCTATCGCGCTCACCCCGGCAGCGCAGACCGCCGCACACAACGCGGTGTACCACGACGGCAGTTGGCGGCTGGGCGTGCTCAGTGGGCGTCACGACAAGGGCGGCACCGAGTACGTGGGGGCCGCCGTACGCGCCGAGACCCGGCGGCGCATCCTCACCGAGCTGGAGGAGCGGATCGCGCGGACGGAACAGCGGCTGGCTGACGTCCGCGAGGAGCTCGCCGTAACCGATGCCATGCGTCGGGCTCTCACACTCGCGGAACGGGACTTCCCCCGGGCGCAGAATCTCGCGACCGCATGGAGCAGGGCCGAAGCAGCCGACAAGACCCTGCGTGACCTGACCGTCAAGGCGACCCGGGCGGCACGGAAGGCCGAGGAGGCCCGCGCGCTCGCGGTGTCGGCGCGTGCCGAGGCGGACGCCACCGCGACCGCCCATGACCTGCCCGGCGACCCTGACGCATTGGACCGCGTACGCACCGCACTGGCTGCCCTGCTCAGCGGTGTGGGACATCTACGCAGGGCGGTCGGCGGCACGGGCGAGCGGCTCGGCGCGAATCAGACGGATGCCGAACGGTACGAGCGTGCCCGTGATGATCGCCTGGCCGCGGAGGAGAGCTACCGGGTTCGTCTCACCGGACTGCGCACCGCGGAGCAGGACCTGCGTACCCGCGAGGAGGCCATCGGGTCGTCCGAGGAGGAAATCCTCACCCGCGAGCAGGAGGCCAAGCAGCGCATCGCGAACGCCGTCCGCGCCCTGCCTGGGGCGCAACGAGCCCGCGACGACCTCCACGACCTGCGCGTGCGCGCGGAGGAGGACGAGAAGCGTCTGCGCGGGACCCTGGCGGACCAGGAGACGGAGGTCATCGACACCGGCAGCGCTCTTCGCGGTGCTCTCGGCCGACCGGAGGTGGTGCTCGGCGCCGGCCTTGACCGGTCCTCGCTGCCCGAGTACGTGTCGGATGATCCGAGCGTGGACGTCCGCAGCCGGCTGCGCGCGCTACGGGCTCTCGCCGAGGCCGTGGAGCAGGCACTGGGCCGTCCGAAGGGCGAGGTGTCGGACAGCACCCTGCTCAACCGGCACACCGATCTGCGCGACCAGCTGGCCGGCGGATTCGACGCACAGCTGGAGGAACGCGACGGGATCAAGGTCTGCCGACTGGTCGACGACCACGGGTCTCATGACGTCGCGGCCGTCGGCGAGCGGATCGCGGTCCAGGCCGCGGAGGCCCGGGGACGGCTCACCGAACGCGAGCGTGAGGTGTTCCAGCGCTTCCTGACCGGCGAGCTCGGCGACCATCTCTCGACACAGGTCATCACCGCGGCGAACCTGGTCGCGGCTCTCAACGACACCCTGCGGACCGTGCGCACCTCCCACGGTCTCGGCGTCGAGCTGCTGTGGAAGCTGGACGAAGACGTGGACGCGGACGTCCGCGCGGCCGTCGAGCTGCTGCGCAGTCCGTCGAGCCTTCGAACGCGCGAGGATACCGAGCAGCTCCGCGAAGTCCTGCAACGCCGGATCGAGGACGCCCGACGCGCCGATCCTTCAGCCGGTTACGCCGCCCATCTTCGGACCGCGCTGGACTACCGCGACTGGTTCCGCTTCCACACCTTCGTGGTCGAGGACGCGGCTCCGGGCCGCCGTAGGAAGCTGACCGGCCGGACCGGGCTCAGCCAGGGCGAACAACGGGTGCTGTCCTACCTCGTGCTCTTCGCCGCAGCCGCCGCCCACTTCACCAGCCTCGCCGAGTCGGCACCGCACGCGCCACGGCTGATCCTCCTGGACGACGCCTTCGCCAAGGTCGACGAACCCACCCACGGCCGGCTGGGCCGTATCCTCGTCGACCTCGATCTCGACTTCGTCCTCACCAGCGAGCGGCTCATGGGCAACTGGCCCGAGGTTCCGTCCCTGCACATCTACGAGTGCCTCCGTGATCCCCACGTACGCGGGGTGGCCACCCTGCACTACACCTGGAACGGCCGCCATCGGCGTCTGGTGTCCGTGTGAGCGCACTGCCCTCCGCGACGCGCGAATGGCTGACGGGCCCCGGGCTCACCCGGCTCTGGTCGAGCGTACGCAAACGACTGGAGAGCAACGGCGTACAGGCCACCGGCTCCCTCCGGCTCACCGCGATGAGCCCCCAGGAACGCAACGACCTGTCCCTCCTGCTGGGCAAACCTCTCACCGGTGCCGCCGTGACGGTACGGCTCGATGTGCTCGACGCACGGCTTCGCGCCTCGGCCGCCGGACTCGGACTCGAGCAAACCCTGGAGGAACTCGGCCCGCCACTCACCGACCGCCGTGCTACCCGCGAGGACGCGACGGCACGGCGGGAGCAAGTGTGGTCGTCCCTCGCTTCCTCGCTGGACGCCTCCCCCCTCGCCGGCCAGGAATGGCCCCGGCGGTGGTACGACCTGTTGCGCCGGGCCGGCGTTCCGCGAGGAGTGTCACCCGAAACGGCGGTCTGGACACTCCAGCAGGCGGTCCAGGTCCTCACCACCCTCCTCGGACCCGAGCGGGGCAGTGCATGCGGCCGAGGTGAACTCGCCGCCATGGCGACCGGCTCCGCGCACGGCCTGGACGACGGCACCTGGCTCGCACGCCTCGTACAACGCGGCGTCGCCCTCGCCCATGGCACCGAGTTCCCCGACGACGCGGCCGGTCGACGCGCTCTGTGGCGGCTGGTGTCCGTCACGCCGGACGAGGTCTCCAGCACGGTGCTGACCTACGGGCTGCGACCCGAGGGCGAGGGCTGGCGGGAGCGTGCTCTGCGGGAGCGAGCCGACCATCACGCCGAAGCCCACGTCACACCACGTGACCTGCATGACATCCGGCTGCAACTCCCCGCCGCAACCCTCATCCACATCTGTGAGAATCCGCGCGTGGTGGAAGCCGCGGCGGACGCGGCCTGCGTCCAGCCCCTCGTGTGCACCTCCGGCAGCGCCGCCACCGTGGTCTTCACGCTTCTCGACGCCCTCGCCGCCACGGGCTGCCGCTTCACGTACCACGGCGACTTCGACTGGCCGGGGATCGCGCTGGCCAACCGGGTCATCCGCCGCTACGGAGCTCGGCCCTGGCGCATGGGGACCGCGGACTACGAACACTTGGCGGCTCGCAGCCAGGCTGAGGGCATCCCTCGACTGGCACTCGACGGCCAGCCGGTCAGCGCGGACTGGGACGCGGATCTCGCCCCTGCCATGACCGCCCTCGGCGTCGCGCTCCACGAGGAGGCCACTCTCGGTCTCTTGGTGGCCGACCTGTCACGCCAGACGTAGGGGCGTCGGTGCCATGCTGGACTCCGGGGGCCGTCCGGGAGCCGACCCGGACGAAGAGGTCGTGGGTTCACACCCCGCCACCCCGACAGTTGAGTAGCAGGTCAGAGGGTCCTCGCCGGACCGGTGAGGGCCCTCTGGTGTTGCTGCGTGTGTTGCGGGGTGTGTTGCTGCCGAGCAGGGTCGTAGCGCGTCAGGCCGGGATCCAGTCGGGCCACTGGGGTGGGATGTTGCTCGGGGGGCAGAGGCCGGAGTCGCCGGGGTAGCCGGCCAGTGTTCCTCGGGTCGCGAAGAACCACCATGCCGGCCCTACCGTCGCGATAGCCACCAGAAGTGTCGACAGTGCTGGGCGGACCGGGGTTGGTGCTCGAAGCGTCAGGCGTCGGCCGATGACCAGGGCCATGAGTGCGGCGGCTGCTTCGCCGGCCACTACCAGGGGGAGCAGGAAGGTGAGTTCGAAGCGTCCGCCGGCGTCGTACCCCGCGTCGCAGTACGCGCGCGCCCAGGCTGTCAGCGTCCAGGCGGCGCAGCCCATGGCGGCTCCGAACAATGCGGAGGCTGCCGAGGGGAGACAGGAGTGGGGTTTCGGCTTGGCTGTGTCCACGACATGGCATGACGGGCGCACTCGGTTCGCGGTTCCGGGGAGAGGTGGGACACGGCATCTCTGTCGATCACACTCACGGGCCTGAGGCGGGGCTGCCGACGTCACCCGCACTGTCGCGGATCCGGCAGGTTGTGCCAGGCGTGGCCGCATCCCCCGGCGCAGTACAGGGTCCGTCTGCGAGTGTCCGCGATGGTGAAGAGGGCGACGAGCAGGCGGAAGGACTTGGTGAGTTCGTAGGCCGGGAGTGCCTCCGTTCCGAGGCGCCGGCATCCTCGCCTACCGCCTGCGTGAGACGCTCTTGCCCGCTCCGCCCCGGCCACCGATGTCCCTCGCGGCACGCCCGGCCATCGTGCCCTTCCAGGAGTGCGACGGCTGCTGTCGGCCCTTCCGCGCGCCGCATCCCGGCCGCTGCCGCGACTGGAGAACCGGAGTCGGTCTCCGCGCGGCAGGTTGATGATCAGTCCGGCAATCGCCCTCGGTGCGGCGGGTACGCGGATGGCAAGGTGGGTGATGCCAGACGCCGCTTCCCCGTGCTGTGGGAGACAGGCATCGAACCGGAAAGGACCGGCGACATGATCATCTTTGGGACCAAGGGATATCTGTACCAGCTCGCGATACTCACCCTGGTGTGCGGGAGCTGCGGTAATCCGTCCGCGCACACGCTGAGGAAGCGCGTCACGAAGTTCACGCTGTTCTTCGTGCCGCTGTTCCCGATCTCCACCAAGTACCTCACCCAGTGCACGTTCTGCGGCGCGGAGCAGAAGCTCGTGAAGGAGCAGGCCGACCAGCTGGTGCTGCAGGCCGCCGGCGGTCCGGCCGGGCAGGCGTACGGGCAGCCGCAGCAGCAGCCGTACCAGTCCTGAGAGTTCGGTTCGGCGGCCTCGGGTCAGGTGTTCCACGTTTCGTCGTACGGATCCTTCGGGGTGGGCACCGGCCTTGCGGCGGTGACCTCTATGAAGGGGATCGGGCCGTCGTTGACGGGATCCTTGACGCGATGCGGGGTGTAGGTGCCGGTGATCTCCAGCCAGGTGTCCGGCTGGAGTACCGGCGGGATCCGGCCGGTCAGGCCCACCTTGACCGGCTGGGCGTCCGCCGCGCAGCAGTTGAGCGTCATACGGACCAGGTAGGGGGTGCCGTCGCCGTCCAGCGCCAGGAAGCCGGTGAGCTGGATGCGGCGGCCGGTGAGCGTACGGGCGTCGTCGTAGACCGCACGGCCCGCGTAGTCGACCACGCTGAGGCGGAGCGGGCCGGTGGCCGGGAGCGCCGGGTACGCCGGCGGCTCCTGGAGCGACGTACCGGTGCGGGTGGCGCTGTACGAGCCGAGGGCCGGCGGGGCCACCAGGATCAGGGCCAGGAGGGGGAGGACGAGGAGCCAGGAGATGCGGGGTTCCGGGTGAGGG